>DASQUY010000586.1:0-4793 GCA_035641055.1 Acidimicrobiales bacterium
GGCGGGCCGGCCGCTGTTCGCCGGCCTGGCGTCGCGGGGGTTGCCGGGCGAGCCGCTGCCGGACGCCTGGCGCCGGGCCGACATGCTGCGCGAGTACCGCGGCGACGCCCACACGGCGGCGTGGACCTCGGCGGGCTTCGACGCCACCGAGATCGGACTGATCACGGAGCTCTACTGGGGACTCCCGATGCGGACCTACGTGCGCACGCGGGCGTGGTCCAACGAGGAGCTCGATGCGGCCGAGGCCCGGCTGGTCGACCGAGGCCTGGTGAGCGACGGGCAGTTCACGCCCGAGGGTCGGGCCGAGCGCGAGGCGGTCGAGCGGGCGACCGATCGCCAGTGCCGGCCCATCATCGAGGCGCTCGGCGACGACCTCGACGAGCTGCTGGGGGTCCTGATTCCGTGGGGGAACGCGATCCGCGACGCGCACGGGTATCCCGCCTCGGGCCCGCACGACCTGGCCCGGGCGGGCGCCCGCTGATTGCGCCGCATTTGTCAGGAGCCGAGCGGGAGGTCCTTGAAGGGGACGTCGCGGTCGACGGCCGGTTCCCGGGGGAGGCCGAGCACTCGGTCGCCGATGATGTTCTTCTGGATCTCGTCGGTGCCGCCGGCGATGCTCCCGGCGAAAGAAGCGAGCGCGGCGCGGCTCCAGCGGTCACCGTTGCGGTCGTCGGCCTCCCACGCCACGCCCGCCATCTGCTGGACGGCGAGGCCGACTGTCCGCGTCATCGCCCCGATCCGGGCGCCGGCCAGTTTGCCGAGCGACCCGCCCGGGCCGGGCGTCTGGCCGGCCTTGACACGCGCCCGCGTCATGGCCGAAACGAGGCTCTGGCACACCTCGGCCGAGTAGAGCCGCATGAGCTCCTGGCGGATCACCGGCTCGCCGATGACGCCGCGACGCCGGGCAGCCTCGATGAGGGCGTCGGCCTGCGTGTGGCGGACGCCGCCCTGCTGGCCGGTGCCGATGGCGACCCGCTCGTACATCAGCATCGCCGTGGCGAGCCGCCAGCCGTCGTTCTCGGGCGGGATCAGGTGGTCGGCGGGGATGCGGACGTCGGTGAAGAAGACCTGGTTGAAGCTCCGGCCGCCGTCGATCTGGTAGATGGGCCGCACCTCGACGCCGGGCGCGCGCATGTCGACGATGAACATGGAGATGCCGCCGTGCTTGGTGCGGTCGGGATCGGTGCGGGCCAGGATGATGCCCCGGTCGGACAGGTGGGCCAGCGTGGTCCACACCTTCTCGCCGTTGAGCACCCACTCGTCGCCGTCGCGCACCGCCCGTGCCTGGAGGGAGGCCACGTCGGAGCCGGCGCCGGGCTCGGAGAAGAGCTGGCACCAGACCTCCTCGGCGGAGATCAGCTTGGCCAGGTAGCGCCGCTTCTGCTCCGCCGTGCCGAACTCGGCGAGCACCGGTGTGCACATGCCGTGGCTCACGGCCAGCCCCATGGTCATGAGGGGGAACCGCGCCACCTCCTCCCGCCACACCCGCTCGTGCTCGGCGGTCAGGCCCTGCCCGCCGTACTCCTTCGGGTAGGTGAGCCCGGCCAGCCCGGCCTCGGTCAGCTTCTTCTGGAACTCGCGGGCGACGGCCAAGGAGCGCTCGCCCCGAGGATCGTCGTCCCGGTCGGGCAACCCGCCGACGGCGTGCTCCTCCAGGAACGCCCGGCAGCGGCGGCGGAACTCGTCCAGATCAGCGGTGCCGGCCGGGGCGGTCTCGGTGGCGGCCATCGATGTCTCTCCCCTCCGTGAACCGACATCAGTATCAACAGGTTAGCGCCGCGGAGAGAGGCGCGACCATGGCCTCGAGGTGCCTCCCCATGAGCCCGAGTGGTCGTGCCGAGCGCTCGAGCGATGCCGACATCAGTGTCGGGGCAGCGCTCCGGTCGCTCGCTGTCACGCTCCGCTGGCCCACAGGGCGGAGACCGGGACGGCCCAGATGTCGTCGCCCAGGGGGAGGGCGGGGCGGCCGGCGAACATGACGAGGCCGCGGCGGCCGCGATGTAGGTTTCCGCCTCTTGCGGATGCCACTTTCCGCCAGCCGCTGATGTCACTTTCGGCCGGCATTCCGTGAGTCGATGCGTCCCACTTGGCCAGCTGATGGCTGAGTCGCGGGCACTCACTACCCTCCGGACCCGTGCGAGCGTCGATGATCCCAAGGGCCGAAGTGGTAGCGCTGGCGCGGGACGTGCTCGGCGACGCGGTGGTCCGCATCGAACGGGTGCCGGTTGGCTTCGGGAGCGAGAACTGGCGTGTGGTCACGAAGGGCGGAGTCTTCGTGCTGAAGGTCGGGCCCCCGGAGTCAGCCGCCAAGTGGAACAGCACCCGCCGCGCCCACGAGATCGCGAGTGATGTCGGTCTGCCGATCCATCGCCTCGTGCACTTCTCGGCGAGCGACGTCACGGTCGTGCGGGTCTTCGAGTGGGTCGACGGGCTGCACCCGACATCGCTCAGCGGCCAACCGGAAAAGCTCGAACGATTCGCCGTCGATCTCGCAACGTCGTTGGCCCGGCTGCATACGGTCGAGATGAGCGGCTTCACGTCGCGCCTCGATGGTTCAGCGCCGTTGTTCGGTCGCTGGCGGGACTACGTCGCGTACCGGTTGGGGCAGATCCGGGTCCGGTCAATGGCGAGGAATGCCCTCGATCCGTCAACTCTCGACCGCGCCTGCGAGGTGATCAGCGGGCTCGCCGCCGAGGTGGATCACGTCGTGCAGCCGTCGCTGTGCCACCGCGACCTGCACCCGGACAACCTGCTCGTGAACGCCGAGGGGCGGCTGGTGGCGGTCCTCGACTGGGACATGGCCGAGGCCTGGGACGCGGCGGGCGAATGGTTCAAGCTCGAGCTCCACCTGTTCCCGTCGGTGCCGGGCGTGGAGGCCCCGTTCACGCGCGCCTACAGGGCCGCGATCGAGGAAGACCTTCCCCTGTGGGATCGCCGGACGCGTCTGGTCTCGCTCATGGAGTCGATGAACACCGTCGCCAACGTGGCGCACGTGCCCGGCCAGGCCGAGTACGCAGCTCAGGCCAGGACCAAACTCCACGCGCTGCTCAATGCGGGATGAATCCTCGGATGCGATGGTGGGGCCCTGCCTTCAGGGCTGGACCTCGACGAAACCCGCGGCCGCGAAGCCGCTGTCGAACGCCAAGGCCTCCTGGAGCCGGCGGTCACGCATGACCCGAAAGCTCGTCGCATCCACGAACGAGTAGACCCGCTCATCGTGTCGGCGCAGCCAGTCCCAGGCGCTCGTCTCTTGAGGCTCGGTCACGCGATGCACGACGAGCCGCGATGCCTCCGCCAAGCGGTGCACCCGGTCGAGGAAGCCGATCGCGGTTCGATGGCTGTCCCTGCGGCGAAGAAACGTCCAGGTCTCGCCCACCACCAGGTTCGTCGTGATGATCTGCTCGTTCTGGCCCAGCTTCGTCCGCATAGCGAGTGCGGGCTCGTGCCGGGGGTCGGCCGGTAGGGCCCAGGCCACCCACCACCCTGTGTCAGCGAACTTCACGGGCGGTACACGACGTCGTCGATCTCGCCGGGCTCCACCGCGATGTCGGGTGAGCCGAAGCCCGCGAGCTCCTCCCAGAGGTCTTTCGTCCCACTCGAGTCCGCACCCTCGGGAAGCAGCGCCTTCAGGCCACGCCGAATGAGCTCGGACTTGGAGATGCCCAGCCGGCGGGCCTCGGCGGCTGCGTAGTTGTCCAGCTCCTCGGGGATGGTGATGGTAATCGTCTTCACAGAGCGCAAGGATACATAGCCGCCATAGCACCGGATACATACCAAGGGTTCAGGGGCCGGGAAGAGGGACGGTCATGGTGTCCCCGCCGAACCCGTTGGCGAGGTCGCGGCCCTCGACGGTGACCTCGTCGATGCCGTCGGGGATACTGACGCCCGACTGGGTGCGGGTGAAGGGTTGCTCGTTGGCGTGGTCGTGGGCGAGCTCGTGGACGCCGTAGACGGTTCCGTCGGGGCCGACGATCCGCCAGCCGTCCGCGTAGCGCTCGGGTGTGTCGTAAGGGGAGCTGATGGTGACGGCGAACTGGTAGGTGCCGTCGTCGGCGGGCTCGACCTCGACGTCGACGACGTCGGGAAAGCGCTGCCCCTCGGCAGCCTCGCTCTCGTCCCCGGTCGTGTCGTCACCGGCGCTGTCGTCGCCCGACGCTCCGGAGCATCCCATCGCCAGCAGCAGCGCGGCGGCGAGCAGGCCGGCCGGTGTGCGGGAGATCATCGGGCGGACGGGAGCCTCAGGAGTGGTCTCGGGGTGGCTCATGGCAGGCGGAGGATGTCGTGGGCGGCGAAGAGCGGGCCGACGGCGAGCTCGAGACCCGGGCGAGCGTAGAGCCCCGGGGGCACCGAGATGTCGGCGAGGTAGAGCTCGCCGACGTGTGTTGCCGCCGCCGGTGCTCGCAGCCCGGTCTTGGGGAGCGCCAGCGTGAGCGTCGCTGCGGCCCGGATGGCCGGGTCGTGGGCGGTGCCGGTGGTCGCATCCAACCCGGACGGCACATCGAGCGCCAGCGTCGGCGCCGGTTGGTCGTTGGCCCAGCGGATCAACCCCCCGAACGCATCCCGGGGTGCACCCCGCAGGCTGTACCCGATGAGGCCGTCGATGATGAGGTCGGGTGACCAGTCCGACGCAGCGTCGCCGGCTGTCTGCGCCTCGGCAGCGGCGGGGGCCGTGTGGGTGGGGATGCCGAGCCGCCGGGCGACGGCGAGCTGGTGGCGGGACACGCCCCCGACGGCGTGGTCGGCGACGGCGCTGACGACGGTGACGCGGGCGCTCCAGCCGTGGAGCCGGCGGG
>DASQUY010000587.1:0-4373 GCA_035641055.1 Acidimicrobiales bacterium
AGGTCGAGCAGGCCGGCGAAGCCGACGACGATGTTCAGGCCCAGCGCCATCAGCATGAAGATGCCGGCGACGCTGAGCACCTCGCTGAGGAACGAGCCGAGGATCGACGGCAGGACGACGACGAACAGCACCGCCACCACGAACACCCCGACGCCAGCCGCGCGCCGCGACCGGGTCGGCAGCCGCTCGACCCGGGCCCGCAGCGGTGTGCGTCCGGGTCGGCGCGACACGAGGTGGATGCCGAAGATGGCGAGCGCGATGACGACCGCCGCGCCGATGCGCAGCGAGCCGCCGCTGTAGAGGAAGCGGTTCAGCGGGTTGGTCTCGATCGCCAGCTCGTCGCGGGTGCCGCGCAGCACCTGCTGGACGAAGGGCTGCAGGAGCGCGAAGGCCACGATCCCCAGGGCCCCGGCGAGAACGGCGCGCCGCCACCGAGCCCCCAGGAGGTGGAGCGCCCCGCCGGACGCCGCCAACGCGGTGTTGAGCCCCAGGACCAGGCCGAGGCCCGGTCCCAGCGAGCGCCCGTAGAGGAGCAGCCGGGGGTCACTGTCGGCGAGCTCGGGGGTGATGTTGATGAAGTACTCGCGCAGGTTGACGTTGATGATCAGCCCGATGAAGGCCGCCATCACGGCCCCGGTGAGCAGTCCGGCCATCACACCCGCCACCACGTTGCGCCATCCCGGCGGGGTGGGGGCGAACCCCTGGAGCTGGGGCGGGGGTCGGCCCGCCAGGAGGCCGAACATGAAGGGGATCGCCAGCAGGAGCGCGGTGCCGAGCGACATCTCGTCCAGCACGTCGCGGGCCGAGAAGGCCTCGACCATGCCGATGGCGGAGACGAACACCGCAGTCGTCCCCCCGTAGACCCCCAGGCGGACGGCCCGCCGCAGGTCCACCGGCCGGGGCGGGAGCAGGCCACCGTCCTCGATCACGGGCGCAGCGGCTATGGCCGTCTCGATCGTCGCCATCGCGCCTCCCTACGCTCGCTCCTCGCTCAGGCGCTCACCCAGCAGACCCGTCGGCCGGAAGATCAGCACCAGCACGAGGACCGAGAAGGCGACCACGTCCTTCAGCTGGTTGGCCGCTGGGATGTTGTAGCCCTCGAGGACCAGGCTCGGCCCCAGGGACTCGACCGAGCCGAGGGTCAACCCCCCGGCCACGGCGCCGCCGATGTTGCCGATGCCGCCCAGCACCGCGGCGGTGAACGCCTTGATGCCGGGGAGGAACCCGGTACGGAAGAACACATTCTCGAACACCAGCCCGAACAGCAGGCCGGCGGCCCCGGCCAGCGCCCCGCCGATGCCGAAAACCCGGGCGATGGTGCGGTCGACATTGATGCCCATCAGACGGGCGATCTCCTGGTCCTCGGCTACCGCCCGGATGGCCTTCCCTGCCTTCGTCTTCTCGATGTACAGGTAGAGGCCCGCCATCATCACCAGCGCCGCCACGATCACCAGCAGGTGGACTCTTTGGATGGGGAACACCCCGAGGATGTCGAACCGCCCCTCGAGGGGCTCGACCCGGGGATAGGCCTTGACCTGGGTGCCGAACAGGCCCGCGACGGCGTACTGGAGGAAGAACGAGGCCCCGATCGCGGTGATGAACGGGATCAACCTCGGCAGCCCGCGCAGCGGCCGGTAGGCCACCCGATCGAGCAGAACGGCCACGCCAGCCGAGGTCGCCATGCAGCAGAGCAGCGCGATGAGCAGGGCCACCCAGACGTAGTCGCGCCACAGGGTGGTCTCGGCCAGCGCGTCGGTGACGAAGAACCCGGTCATGGCGCCGATCATGAACACCTCGCCGTGGGCGAAGTTGATGAACCGCAGCACGCCGTAGACCATCGTGTAGCCGAGGGCGATGAGGGCGTAGACCGAGCCCTGGGCGAGCCCGAACACCACCAGGTTGCGCCACTCCGCAGCGTCCAGGCGGCCGCTGGTGAGGCTGTTGAACGCCCCCCAGGCGACCACCACGACGGCGGCGATCCGTACCAGCCAGAGGAAGGCGTCGATGATCGGGAGCTGGACCGCGCGCTTCTTTGCGGCGGGACCGCTGGGCTTCACATCGGTGGTGGCCAACTACGTTGCCCCTCGCTCGGGACCATTCAGTGTTTCGAGGTCGGGCGGCACCGCCGCCCGACCTCGAACCCGGCTACTACTCTGGCTCTGGCTCGAACGTGCTGAGCACGTTGGCTCGCACGTCCGAGATCGATTCCTCGGCCTGGGTGTTCTGCACGATGTCGATCACCGGGTCGGCGCAGTCGCCGAACTCGTCGCAGGTCAGCGACCCGGTGAGCCCCTCGAAGCCCTCGACGGAACCCACCTCGTCCAGCAGCGCCTGCCGGTCGATGGTCAGCGTCCCGTCATCCTCCTCCACGGCCACCGCCTCGATGGCGTCGAACAGGATGTTGGCGGCGTCGAAGGCATGGGCATGGAAGGCTTGGATCGGCTCCTCGCCGTTCGCCTCCTGGTACTTCTGGACGAACTCGTCGTACGCCGACCCCGTCGGCGTCGCCGGGCCGGAGAAGTACATGCCCTCGGTGTCGGGCAGCACGACGAACGTGTCCGACAGCAGCCCGTCGGCCCCCATCAGCTTGTTGGTGTCTTCCAGCTGCGGGAACTCGTTGGCCTGCTGCACGATGAAGTCGGCCTCGGGCTGGAAGATCGGGAAGAACACGATGTCCGGCTCCGCCGCCGCCACCTCGGTGAGCACCGGCCGCATGTCGGTGTCGCCCGCGCTGACCGCAGTCGCGAGGACCACCTCGCCACCCAGCTCCGTGAACGACGTCTCGAAAGCGCCGGCGAGACCCTGGGTGTAGGGATCGCCGTCGTGGACGGTGGCCGCCGTCTGGGCGCCCAGCTCCTCGAAGGCGTAGTTGGCCGCGGCCTGGCCTTGGACGATGTCGTTGTGGGCGGTGCGGAAGTAGGTCTCCTGGTGGCTCTCGCCCTCGGTGCCCTCGAGATCCGACGTCAGCGCCGGCGAGGTGTTCGAGGCCGAGAGCATGAGGACGCCCTCCTCGGAGTAGATCTCCGATGCGGGCACGGCCGCACCCGAGCAGCTGGTGCCGATGACCGCGACGAGTTGCGGCTCGGCCACTAGTCGCTGGGCACCGGTGGTTCCGCCCTCGGCGGCGCACTCGTCGTCCTCGGTCTGCAGCTCGATCTCGTGACCGAGCAACTCACCGCGATCGTCGATGGCGATCTCGATGGCCCGCACCTGGTCGGTGCCCAGGCTGGCCTCGTCACCGCTGATCGCCTGGTGGGCGCCGATCAGGATCGGATCGCCGGGCGCGACCTCGACCGCACCCAGCTCACCCGTCGGCGCGGCCTCCTCGCCCTCCTCGCCGGCCTCGGTGTCGTCGTCGTCGCCGGCGCACGCCGCCGCGAAGAGCGCGAGCGCGGCCACCAAACTGAGCACGGATATGGATCGTCTCTTGAACATTGGCCCCCCTTAGTTGGCCTCAGGCTGTCGATCTGTGGCCTGTGCGAGAAGAATAGACCGCGAACTGCACGGGTACATGATCGGCTTCGTTTCAGGGAGGTGAACCTCATCACCGGGTCCTCTGGGCGCCAGCGATGGCTCGACGCCGACGAGGTGCGGGAGTGCCTGCCCATGCGCGACGCGATCGACGCCATGAGGCTGGCGTTCGGTGACGACCGCCAGGTGCCGCCCCGGGTCGCCCTCGGCGCCTCGTTGTTCATGACCGGCCGGGTCGGCGGCCACACCGGCATCAAGGTCGTGTCCACCGTCCCCGGAAACCCGGCGGGGCTGGTCGCCGTATTCCGGCCGGATGGCGACCCCGTCGGGGTGGTGGACGGCCCGACCCTGACCGCGATCCGCACCGGGGCGGGCGCGGGGCTGGCGACGTCGTTGCTCGCCCGCGACGACGCCCGGGTGCTGGCGATGCTCGGCGCCGGGACGATGGCACCCGACCAGGTCGCCGCGGTGCGCGCGGTCCGCCCGATCGACCGTACGCTGGTGTGGAGCCGCAGCCGCGATCGGGCCGAGGCGCTGGCCGGACGGGTGGACGCCGAGGCGGTCGAATCGGCTGACGACGCCGTCGCGGCGGCCGACGTCGTGACGACGGCCACGCCGTCCACGAGACCGCTGTTCGACGCGGCGGCGGTGAGACCGGGGACTCACGTCAACGCCATTGGGGCCTTCACGCCCAGCATGGCCGAGCTGCCACCGGCCCTCCTGCACGATGCCTGGGTCGTCGTCGAGGACCGCGAGGCGGCACGCGAGGAGGCCGGCGACCTGCTGCAGGCCGGCCGAGATCCCGACGCCGAGATGAGCGACCTGCTCTCCGGGCGAACCGGGCCGCCGCCCGGGGCGACGACGGTGTTCAAGAGCACCGGCATCGCCACGATGGACGTCGC
>DASQUY010000588.1:0-7949 GCA_035641055.1 Acidimicrobiales bacterium
CGCACCTGCGCACGATCGCGACCGAGCTCGTGGGGGCCAACGCCGGGCTGCTGCTCCTCCTCGCCGTCGTCATGCTCGTCGCCGGAATCAGCTTCAAGATCGCCGCGGTTCCGTTCCACATGTGGGCGCCGGACGTGTACGAGGGCGCCCCGACGCCGATCACGGCGTTCCTGTCGGTGTCGTCCAAGGCCGCCGGCTTCGTGGCGCTGCTGCAGCTCATCATCATCGGCTTCGCCGAACGGCCCGACGTGGTGCGGCCGCTCATGTGGGTGCTGGCGGCGCTGTCGATGACGATCGGCAACGTGGTGGCGCTGCGCCAGACGAACCTCGTGCGGATGCTGGCGTACTCGGGGATCTCGCAGGCCGGGTTCATGCTGGCGCCGCTGGCGGTGGTCGGTCACGTGGGCGACGACACGCTCACGTCGATCATCACCTACCTGGTGATCTACGCCGCCATGAACCTCGGCGCCTTCACGGTGGTCATGGCGGCGGCCCGGAAGACCGGCAGCGCCGAGCTCGGAAGCTTCGGCGGCCTGTTCGACTACGCGCCGTCACTGGCGATCCTCATGTCGGTCTTCCTGTTCTCGCTGGCCGGCATCCCACCACTGGGCGGGTGGCTGGCCAAGTTCGTGGTCTTCCGGGCGGTGATCGACGCCGACACCGGATGGGCGTACGGGTTGGCCGTCGTCATGGCGATCAACTCGGTGATCGCCCTCGCCTACTACGCCAACGTGGCCCGGGAGATGTGGATGAACCCCGTGCCGGATGGCGACAAGACCCCGGTCCGGGTGCCGGTGTCGCTCACCGCCGCCCTGGCGATCACCGGGGTGCTCACGCTGGTGTTCGGCATCACCCAGGCGGCGACCGAGCTGGGCGACGTGGCCCGGTTCGTCGCCACCGTCGGGGGGTGACGACCCTCACCGAGCGCGTCGCCGCGGAGATTCGCCGGCACGGCCCGCTGCCCCTCGAGCGGGTGCTGGAGCTGGCGCTCTACGACCCCGCCGGTGGGTTCTACGAGACGGGGGGCCGTTCGGGCCGCCGCCACGGCGACTTCCTCACCAGCCCGGAGGTCGGTCCGCTGTTCGGCGCGGTCGTGGCCCGGGCGCTCGACGGCTGGTGGCGGGCGATGGGGTCACCCGATCCGTTCGTCGTCGTGGACGCCGGCGCCGGTCCCGGCACGCTGTGCCGGACGGTGCTGGCTTCCGGGAGCCTGGCCTGCGCCCCGGCGCTGCGCTACGTGCTCGTCGAGCGCTCGGCGGCGCTGCGGCGCCTGCACGCCGAGACGCTCCGGCTGGAGGACCCGGCGCTCGCCTTCGCCCCCGTCGACCCCGACACCGAGGAGCCGGTGCCCGAGGCACCCCGGGGACCCATCTGCGTCAGCCTGGCCGAGATGCCTCGCGTCGCCCGCTCAGGGGTCATCGTCCTGGCCAACGAGCTGCTCGACAACCTGCCGTTCGGCCTGGCCGAACGCCGCGCCGGCGAGTGGCACGAGGTCCTCGTCGAGCTCTCGACCCCGGGCTCGTTCCGGGAGCGGCTCGTGCCCCTCGACGGCGAGCGGGCGGCGCTGCTCGACCGCCTCGTGCCCGATCCGCCCGAGGGCGCCCGGGTGCCAATGCAGGATGCCGCTAGGGCCTGGCTGCGCGAGGCGTTGGAGGTCGCGGGACCCCGAGGCCGCGTGGTGGTGATCGACTACTCGGCGACGACTGCCGAGCTCGCCCGCCGGCCGCAGCACGAGTGGGTGCGGACCTACCGTGGCCACCGCCGCGGCGGCGGCATCCTGGACGACCTGGGCGAGCAGGACGTCACGTGCGAGGTGGCCCTCGACCAGCTCGCCACCGTCAGGCGCCCGGAGTCGGACCAACCGCAGGCGGAGTGGCTGCGCCGCTGGGGTATCGACGAGCTCGTGGCCGAGGGTCGCCGGCTCTGGTCCGAACGCGCCGGAGAGACCGACCTGGCGGCCCTGACCGCCCGCAGCCGCGTCGCCGAGTCGGAGACCCTGCTCGACCCGTCGGGCCTCGGCCGCTTCCTGGTCCTCGAATGGGGTACTTCCGGCGGGCCTGCGGGTCCTGTCGCCTCCGGTGCGGGCCTACCGCCGCCGGCGCGATGAAGCGCCGGCAGCGGCCCGCATCCTCGGCGCCACCCGCTGGCCCGCCTCCCTCTTGGGCGATCTTGGTTGTGTTGGCTGCGCGGTTACGAGCGCCGCGCCGACTCGTCTGCGAGCAGGCGCTCGATGCCACCGACGATGAAGTCGAGCCCCAGCTCGAAGGCGGCGCCGTACTCGGCCGGGTTCATCGTCTGGATCTCGGCGACGTGGGGGAACCGGGCCGGGTCGAGCACGTCGCCGGGCTCGACGGTGATGCGACCGGCCCCGGTCTGCTCCGACACGAGACCCAGCGTGAAGGCGGCGATCACCCCGAGGACCCGGTCGGCGGTGCGAGCGTCGAGCCCGATGCCCCGCAGCTCCGCCAGGGCCGAGTCCACGAACGCCGCCGTGCCCTCGGTCACCAGCGGGCGGCCGGCCACCAGCCGGATGGCGTTGGGGTGGGCCAGCAGCACCGAGCGGTAGATGGCGGCGTGGTGCCGGATCCGCTGCTGCCACGGCTCGGGGCCGGGCACGATGAGTGGCATCTCGCGGAAGATCAGCTCGACGACGCCCTCCACGAGGTCGTCCTTGCTCTCGACGTAGCCGTAGAGCGACATGGCCTCGACGCCGAGCGCCCGGCCGAGCCGGCGCATGCTCAGGGCCTCCACGCCCTCACTGTCCACCAGGTCGAGCGCCGCCCGAAGCACGCGCTCGCGCGACAGCGTGGTGCGCAGTGGCCGGGTCGGCATCCCCGGGACCCTAATGGGTGCGGGGGGCCGGCCCCACTGGCGACCGATAGGCTCGCCCGCGGCCGTACCCACCACCGACTGAGCGAGGGGGAGAACGATGGCCGAGCAGGGAACCGGGACCGGCGCTGCGATCGAGGACTTCCTGGTCGAGGAGCGCACCTTCCCGCCGCCCGCGGCGTTCAAGGCCGACGCCCTGGTCACCGGTGCCGAGATCTACGACGAGGCCGAGGCCGACTGGCAGGGCTTCTGGGCCAAGCAGGCTGCCGAGCTGGTGACCTGGTACGACGAGTGGCACACCGTCCTCGAGTGGGACCTGCCGTTCGCCCGCTGGTTCGTGGGCGGCACCCTCAACGTGTCCTACAACTGCCTCGACCGCCACGTCGAGCAGGGTCTCGGTGAGCGGGTCGCCTACCACTGGGAGGGCGAGCCCGGCGACACCCGCACCATCACCTACGCCGACCTGCTGGACGAGGTGCAGCGGTTCGCCAACGTCCTCCGGGGCCTGGGCGTCGCCAAGGGCGACCGGGTGGCGATCTACATGCCGATGATCCCCGAGCTGCCGATCGCCATGCTGGCCTGCGCTCGCATCGGGGCGCCGCACTCGGTGGTGTTCGGCGGGTTCTCGGCCGACTCCCTGTCCGACCGCATCAACGACGCCGAGTGCAAGGTGTTGGTCACGGCCGACGGGGGCTTCCGCCGGGGCCAGGCCCACGCGCTCAAGCCCACGGCGGATGTGGCGCTCGCTTCGACCCCCACGATCGAGCGCGTCGTGGTCGTGCGTCGGGTGACCGACCACCCCGCGGCCGGCGGCACGACCGTCGACATGACCGAGGGGCGCGACCGGTGGTACCACGAGCTGATGGCGGAGGCGGACGCCGAGTGCCCACCCGAGCCCATGGACAGCGAGGACCTGCTGTACCTCCTGTACACCTCGGGCACCACCGCCAAGCCCAAGGGGATCATGCACACGACCGGGGGCTACCTCACACAGGTGGCGTTCACCCACCGGTACGTGTTCGACCTGCACCCCGAGACCGATGTGTACTGGTGCGCGGCGGACATCGGCTGGGTCACCGGCCACAGCTACATCGTCTACGGGCCACTCGCCAACGCCGCCACCAGCGTGATCTACGAGGGCACGCCGGATACGCCGGGCAAGGACCGGCTGTGGGCGATCGCCGAGCGCTACGGCGTCACCATCCTCTACACCGCACCCACGGCCATCCGCACGTTCATGAAGTGGGGTCCCCAGGAGCCCGAACGCCACGACCTGTCGTCGCTGCGGCTGCTGGGGACGGTGGGCGAGCCGATCAACCCCGAGGCGTGGATGTGGTACTGGGAGCACATCGGCGGCGGCCGTTGCCCCGTGGTCGACACCTGGTGGCAGACCGAGACCGGGTGCATCCTGATCTCCCCGCTGCCGGGGGCCACGACCCTCAAGCCGGGGTCGGCGACATTCCCGCTGCCGGGCGTCGGTGCCGAGGTGGTCGACGAGTCCGGCAACCGGGTCGAGCGGGGCGGCGGCTACCTCACGCTCACCCGGCCGTGGCCGGCCATGCTGCGCGGCATCTACGGCGACCCCGAGCGCTACCGGGAGACCTACTGGGCGCGCTACGGCGACCGGTACTTCGCCGGCGACGGCTGCAAGCTCGACGACGACGGCTACTTCTGGCTGCTGGGGCGGGTCGACGACGTGATGAACGTCTCGGGACACCGCATCTCGACGACCGAGGTCGAATCGGCGCTGGTGGACCACGATGCTGTCGCCGAGTCGGCGGTCTGCGGCGCCAACGACCCCGTGACGGGCCAGGCGATCGTCGCCTACGTGACCGTGCGCGGCGGCGTCGACACGACGCCGGAGCTCGGCGAGGAGCTGCGGGCCCACGTGGCCGCCAAGATCGGCCCGACGGCCCGGCCCAAGCTGGTCATCTTCACCGACGAGCTGCCCAAGACCCGCTCGGGGAAGATCATGCGCCGGCTGCTGCGCGACGTGGCGGACGGACGGGCGCTGGGCGACACGACCACCCTGGCCGACCCGGCGGTGGTCGAGGAGATCCGCAAGCGGGCGGCCGCCCAGCCCCAGGAGGAGTGAACCAGCTGGAGGTCGTCGTCCGGCAGGCAACCCTCGCCGACGCGGACGCCATGGGTGCCATGTGGTTGCGTGCGGCGCTCACCGGCTACGAGGGAATCTTCCCGGCCGAGGCGCCGAAGCCGACCGCCGACGGGCTGACCGAGCGCTGGCGCCGGACGATCGCCGACGACCGGACCGGCGCCGCCGTCCTCGTCGCCTGCCTGCCCGGACCGGACGCCACGGTGGTGGGCTCGGTCGCCGTGGCCCCCGACCGTGAGGATCCCACCCGGGCGATCCTGCGCCGGCTCTATGTCGATCCCGACCACTGGGCCCAGGGCGTGGGCCGGCGCCTGCACGACGCCGCCCTCGACCGCCTCCGCCGGAGCGGGCAGGACACGGTTCAGCTGTGGGTGCTCGAGGCGAACACCCGGGCCCGGTCGATGTACGAGCGCTGGGGCTGGCGGCCCACGGATGCCCGCCAGGCTGCCTACCCCGGCGTCGACGAGATCCTCTATCTGCGGGAGCTGTGACGTCCGACGTGGATCCGAGCATGACCCCCGAGCACTGGTGCTGGCGCGACGGGCCAGTCCCCGGCGGGCCGGCCGTCGTGTTCGACCTGGACGGCGTGCTGTCCGACGCCTCCCGGCGCCAGCACTTCCTGGACTGGCCCCGGCGGGACTGGGAGGCCTTCTTCGCCGCCTGCGGTGAGGACCCGCTGATCGACGAGGTGGCCCGCCTGCTGCATGTGCTCGACGGCGGCCTGCGGATCGTGCTCCTCACCGCCCGGCCCCTCCGGGTCCGGCCCCAGACGCGGGCCTGGCTCGACCGCTACGAGCTGCGCTGGGACCTGTTGGTGATGCGGGATCACGGCGACTACTCCGCCTCCCGAGCGTTCAAGGCGGAGGCGGTGACCGACCTCCGGGCGTGGGGCTTCGACCTGCGGCTGGCCTTCGAGGACGACCGCCGCAACGTGGAGATGTTCCACGGCGAGGGCGTGCCCTGCGTGTACATCCACTCGGGGTACTACGACTGAGAGCTTCAGAGGATAGGTCACGCTTGGCGCGGCTTGCATCTGCATTGTTGCTGGGAGGCCTCGCTGTGGAGCTGCTGGCGAGGTGTAGATTCCGTACTGTTCAGTGCCACTCTCGCCCCATCCGCTCGGCCTCTGATGCGCCTGGCAGCCCCGCTCAGACAGTTCCCAGGAACTGTGGCTAGCCTGCGACCTTGTGAAGAACACGTTCAAGACCTTTGTCCTGCTCGCCGGGCTCGGCGGCCTGCTGGTGATCATCGGCGGCGCCATCGGCGGGGGTAGCGGTGCGCTCATCGGCCTCGCGCTGGGCCTGGTGTTCGTCGGCTTCTCCTACTGGAAGAGCGACGTGCTGGCCATCAAGGCCGCCCGGGCGCAGCCGGTCACCGAACAGGAGATGCCCGAGTACTACGCCATCGTGCGCGAGCTCACCGAGAAGGCGGGCATGCCGATGCCCAAGCTGTACATCACGCCCGACCAGCAGCCCAACGCCTTCGCCACCGGGCGCAACCCCGAGCACGCCGCCGTGGCCGTGACGCAGGGCATCCTCCGCATCCTCGACTGGAACCAGCTCCGGGGCGTGCTGGCCCACGAGATCAGCCACGTCGGCAACCGCGACATCCTCATCGGATCCGTGGCGGCCGCCATCGCCATGGGGATCACGTTCATCGCCATCATGCTCCGGTTTGCGGCCATCTTCGGCGGCCGCGGCGACAGCCGGGGTGACAATCCCATCGCCCTGCTGGCCATGGCGCTGCTGGCCCCGCTGGCTGCCGGCCTGCTGCAGATGGCGCTCAGCCGCAGCCGCGAGTTCGAGGCCGACCGCAGCGGCGCTCGCCTGATCGGCGACGGCGAGCCGCTCGCCCAGGCGCTGCTCAAGCTCGAGGCCGGAGCCAAGCAGATCCCCATGGACATCGACCCGGCGCACGCCTCGGCGTTCATCGTCAACCCGCTCGCCTCACAGATGTCGCCGTCGGCGTCGGCGTCAGCGCGGGCCCGCGGCGGCCGGAGCGGTGCCGGCGGCTTCGCCAACCTGTTTCGCACCCACCCCAAGACCGAGGAACGGGTGGAGCGGCTCCGCAGCGGGGAGTGGCAGCGGGCCTGGTGACGGCCTGACGGCTCAGTCCCGGAAGTTGGTGAACTGCAGGGGGATACCGAAGTCCTCCTGGCGCATGGCCTGGATCGCCGACTGCAGGTCGTCGCGCTTGCGGCCGCTGACGCGCAGCTGATCGCCCTGCACCTGGCTCTGCACACCCTTGAGCCCGAGTCCCTTGATGAACTTGTTGATGGCCGTCGCCTTGTCTCGGGAGATGCCGGCCACCAGGTTGACGTGCTGCCGGGCGGTGCCGCCGGCGGCCTCCTCGACCTTGCCGTAGTCGAGCGCCTTCAGGGACACCTTGCGCCGCACGAGCTTCTCGTCGAGCACCTGGCGCAGGGCCTTGAGGCGGTCCTCGCTGACGCTGTTCAGGGTGATCTCGTGACCGTTGAGCTCGACCCGGCTGTTGGTGCCCTTGAAGTCGAACCGGGTCGCGGCCTCCCGCGCCGCCTGGTCGACGGCGTTGCGCACCTCTTGCAGGTCGATCTCGGAGACGACGTCGAACGTGGGCATGACGCCGAGGTTACCGACAGGCGTCGCAGGCCCGAACGGCTAGCCTGAAGCGTTCCAGGGTCGGTGCCCGAGCGGACAAAGGGAGCAGACTGTAAATCTGCCGGCATTGCCTTCGGAGGTTCGAATCCTCCCCGGCCCACCCCCACTTCGCGAACTGGTTGTAGCTGTGCGGTCATATGCCGTGTAGCTACAACCAGAACGGTGCTCGCGGGGCGTACCGTCGGGGCAGTGGACGCTCCCGACCCCGTCGTGATCGGACTCGGGCCACTCACACCCGCCCAGGTCGTCGCCGTCGCCCGCCACGGCGCCCCGGTGGCGCTGGCCGACGAGGCGCGCGAGGCGATCGCCCGGGCCCGGAAGGCCGTCGACGACCTCGTGGCGGGCGATACACCCGTGTACGGACTGTCGAC
>DASQUY010000589.1:0-5964 GCA_035641055.1 Acidimicrobiales bacterium
CCTGTAACCACCGCAAGTTCGTCTCAGGTTGGGTCCGCAGGGTGGCGATCGGGGGTAGCTCGGCGAGGTCCCGGCTCAGCGGCGGCAGCCCCGGGCGCACCAGCGTGGCCGGGCTGGCCGTCGGCACGCCGGCCCGGGCGAGCGCTGCCTGCAGGACCTCGAGCGCCTGCGGGCCGAGCTGATCGAGGTCGTGGTGGCGGTGGCGACGGACGCCGAGGTCGACCTGGGCCATGCGGTGCGTGCCCACGGCGGCGGCGACGTCGACGAGCAGCCCGATGTCGACGCCGTAGCCCCGCAGGAACGGCAGCCGCTCGAGCACCTCGCGCCGGCCGCCGTACTCGCCCGACAGCGGCTGCACGACGGTCGAGAGGTGGGGGAACAGGGTCGCCAGCGCCGGCCGGGCGGTGAGCTCGGTGGTGCGTCCGCCACCCCGCGCCCCGGTGCGCGGTCGCTTGTAGAACCCCTTCACGAAGGCGATGTCGGGGGCGGTGAGCAGGGGGCCCAGCAGGCCGGTGACGAAGTGGCTGCCGAAGTTGTTGATGTCGGCATCGACCCAGACGACGATGTTGCCGACCGACACGTACAGCGACCGCCACAGCGCCGCACCCTTGCCGGGCCCCCCGGCGACGTCGGGCAGCACGTCGGCCGCCTCTACGACCCGGGCCCCGGCGTCGGCCGCGACCTTTCGGGTGCCGTCGCTGGAGTGATCGTCGAGCACCAGCACCTCGTCGACCAGCCGGTGGCGCTCGACGAGGTTCTGGCACAGCCCCGCCACGAGGTCGCCGATGGTGGCCTCCTCGTCGTGCGCGGGGATGCAGACCGACACCGTCCGGTCGCCCTTGGCGGCGATCAGGTCGCGCACGGGGAAGTCGCGGTGGTGCCGCGACACGATCGGGGCGTGGAGCACGTGGCCGGTCATCGTCGGGTCAGATAGGCCAGGGAACCAGGTGACACTATCCACGATGGTGGACGGCACCTCACGGGACGTCCGGCGCTCTCGCGGAAGTTTGCCCTGCTGACACACGGCGTTCGGCGAACGGTCGAGCGGCGTTCGCCGTGGTGTCACGTGTGTCACGCTGGGGCCGTGCGCATCACCATTCCCATCTACGACCGGTTGACCGCGCTCGACGCCGTCGGCCCCTACGAGGTCCTCTCGCGCCTGCCCGGCGCCGAGGTGATCTTCGCCGCCGAGCGGCCGGGCCCGGTGCGCACCGACACCGGGGCGCTGGCGCTGGTCGCCGACCGGGCGCTCGCCGACATCGACGCCTGCGACGTCCTGGTGGTGCCCGGCGGCCCCGGCAGCCGCGACCTGCTGGACCCCAACCCCCTCCACGACTGGCTGCGGGCCATCGACGCCACCACGCACTGGACGACGTCGGTGTGCACGGGCGCGCTGCTGCTCGGCGCCGCCGGGCTGCTCGACGGGCTCGAGGCCACGACCCACTGGGCGTCGCTCGACGTGCTGGCCCGGTTCGGCGCCCGGCCCACCGAGCGGCGTGTCGTGCCCCAGGGGAAGATTGTGACGGCCGCCGGCGTGTCGGCGGGCATCGACATGGCCCTGTGGCTGGCGGCGCAGATCGCCGGCGACGAGGTGGCCAAGGCCATCCAGCTGTCGATCGAGTACGACCCCCAGCCGCCCTTCGACAGCGGCTCCCGGGCCAAGGCGTCGGACGAGACGGTGGCGCTGGTGCGACAGGCCGCCGGCCGGCGACGGGAGCGGGCGGCGGGTTGAGCCCGGGCCGGGTGGGCCACGCCGTCGCCCATGCCCACAGCGCGTAGCCTCGACCCCTCGATGGGTACCGATGACTCCGACCGATCCTCTAGAGGCTCAGCGGATAGGTTCGCCTCCTCGCGGCGAACGTCTGCGTTGCTGCCTGGAGGCCTCGCTGTTTGGACTGGGACACGGTGTAGATTCCGGACTGTTCCTCACGTGCTGACGGCCTATCCGCTCGGCCTCTTATGAGCGCGCCGCCGCCCCGCCCGCGCTCGCTCGACCCGTCGGACCTGGGCTTCGAGCCGCAACCGGCCGTCCGCTGGTACAACCCTGGCGTCTTCACCGGGTCCGGGCTGCGCGTGGGCATGACCTCGGTGTTCGGATCCTTCCTCGACAAGCGCGAGCTGCAGGCCCACAAGCCGGCGACGGTCGACCGGAGCTACGCCACCCGCGACGAGCTGTGGATCGACTTCGCCGCCGACACGGGCGACGGCTTCGCCGCCACGATGACGGTGGCCTCCCACCTGGGCCGCCGGTCGCTCACGGTCGACGTGGACGGCACCGAGCGCGTGCTGCCGCGCGGCGACGTTCTCGTGCTGGGCGGCGACGAGGTGTACCCCGGCGCCACCGCCGAGGACTACGAGAACCGCTTCGCAGGCCCGCTCCGGGCGGCGCTGCCCTGGACCGTCGGCGAGCACCCGGCCCTGTACGCCATCCCCGGCGACCACGACTGGCACGACGGGCTCACGGAGTTCCTGCGCCTGTTCACGCAGCAGCGCTGGCTCGGGGGATGGCGGACCCGGCAGGGCCGCAGCTACTTCGCCCTCGAGCTGCCGCACGGCTGGTGGCTGTGGGGCATCGACGCCCAGCCCGACACGTACATCGACGAACCCCAACTCGAGTTCTTCCGCGAGGTGGCCGCCGAGGCGTCGCCGGGGGACAAGCTCATCCTGGCGACGCCGACGCCCACCTGGACCTACCTCGAGCGTGACCCGCGCGCCTTCCGGAACCTCGCTTTCGTCGAGCGGACGCTCGTGCGGCCGCGCGGCATCGACCTCCGGCTCACGCTGGCCGGCAACTCGCACCACTACACGCGGTACAGCGACCGCGGTCGCGGCGGTGCCCCCGACACGAGGGCGTCACACAAGGTCACCTCGGGGGGCGGCGGCGCCTTCCTGCACCCAACCCACGACCGGTGCTCGGAGGTGCAGATCGTGGTCGACCCCGAGGACCCCGACGACCGGGCGACCTACCGGATGCGGGCCGCCTACCCCGACCGGGCGACCTCGCGCCGGCAAGCGCTGGGGGCGCTGGCGCTCCCGTGGCGCAACCTCGGCTTCATGCTGGTGCCCGCCGTGCTCACCGTGGCGCTGCTGTGGACCAACCAGTTCGGGCTGCGCACCTTGGGCGACGCCGAGGAGTCCTTCGCCGCCGCCGGCGAGCGCTGGGGCTGGGCCGACCTCTTCATCGGGCTGTTCCGCAACCCGCTCTCGGCCGTGACCGTCGTGGCGCTGCTCGGCGGTCTCTGGGCGTTTGCCAAGCCGCCGCCGTGGGCGTCCCGCGGCTGGCCGGGCGCTGTGGCCAGGACGGTCATGGCAGCGGTGCACACCCTGGCCCAGGTCGCCACGATCGTGGCGGTGTCGCTGCTGGCTCTCACCGTCGCGTCGTGGCTGGTCGACGGCGGCGCCTGGTTCACGGTCGCCGCCAGCCTGGTGGCGTTCGCCGCGGGAGGGGTGGCCTGCTCGCTCGCCTTCGGTGCCTACCTGGCCGCGGCGAACGCGCTGCCGGGCATGCGGACGCACGGCAACGAGACGTTCGCCGCCGCCCGCATCACCAGCCACAAGAACTTCCTCCGCCTGCACCTCGACGGCGACGGTCGGCTGACCGTCTACGTCCTCGGCATCGAGCGGGCGGTGCGCCGGCGGGACTGGCGCCCCGACCCCGACAACGGCGACCCCGAGGCACCGCTGTTGGTGCCGGTCCGGGGCGACTCCCCTCCACGGCTGATCGACCGGATCGTCGTCGAGTGACGCCGTCGGTTGGGGCGTCACGGTCGCCAGTTTGTTACCGTTACGTGTCGATCCACCTCCCGGCTGGCCCCAGCTGGGGAAGCTTCCGCCGACCCGGGAGAGGGGGATGCCCCAGAAGGACAAGACGGGCCGATACCGGACCATAGGGCTGGCTGCCGTCGCCGTGGCGGCGGCGGTCGCCCTGGCCGCGCCCACCGTCGCCGTCGCCGCACCCGCGGGTCACACGCCGGAGGGATCGGGTGGCGACGGTCCCCAGCCGATAGCCGAGCCCGCGCCCGCCGGTCGCCACGCCCTGGTCGCCCCCGGCGACACGGCGGCCGCGACGGCCGAGCTCGACGAGATCAAGGCCACCGTCGCCGAGCACGTCAAGAAGCTCGAGGCGGCCGAGAAGTCCTTCAACAGGGCGGTCGGCGCGCTGGCCGACGCCGATGTCGCCGTCAGCGAGACCGAGCGGCGCATCGAGGAGCTGACCGAGAGGAGCGACCAGGTGGTCGTCGGTGCGTTCGTCACGCCGCCGTCACAGAGCACCCTCGAGGTGCTGGCCACCCCGTCGGGCGCTGAGGCAACCGTCAAGGATGCGGTGCTGGGCCTGAACGCCGACGCCACCGCCGGGGTCCTCGCCGACCTCAATGCGGCCCGCACCGAGCTCGAGGAGCAGCAGGCGGCCCAGGAGGAGGCGCGGCGGAAGGCCGAGGCGGCGCGGGCGGAGGCCGAGGCCGCCCTCGCCGAGCTGGAGGACGCCATCGGCCAGCAATCGCAGTTCGTGATGGCTTTGACCCAGGGGCTGGATGCCGACGCCGCCCGGCGCGCGTCCGACGACCCGGCCCTGGCGAAGCAACTCGAGGCCCGCCGCAAAGAGCTGAGAGGCGAGCTCGACGAGATGCGGAAGGAAAGGGAGTACGCCGCGGCGCTCGAGGCGCTCGCCGAGGCCCAACGGCGGGAGGAGGAGCGCCGCCGCGCCGAGGCGGCCGCAGCCGCCGAGGAGGCTTCCAGCGGGGGCGCCGGATCCGCGCCCGCTCCGGCGCCGAGCACGCCCAGCTCCGGCGGGGGCATCGTGTGCCCGGTGAACGGCCCGGTGTCGTTCACCGACACGTGGGGCGCCTCTCGGGGCGACGGGCGGTACCACCAGGGCGTCGACATGATGGCTGCGTCCGGCACGCCGACGGTGGCCCCGGTGAGCGGCCAGGTCGAGCACCGATCGTCGAGCCTGGGCGGCCTGAGCTGGTACATCTACGGCGACGACGGCAACACGTACTACGGCACCCACCTCTCGGGCTTCGCCAGCCAGGGCGCCGGATGGGTGGCCGCGGGCACCACCATCGGCTACGTGGGCTCCAGCGGCAACGCCTCCGCGTCCGCGCCCCACCTGCACTTCGAGTACCACCCGGGTGGCGGCGGCGCCGTCAACCCCTACCCGCTCGTCGCGGCCGCCTGCTAGGAAGGTCGCCGTGGCTGGGGTCGTGGGGCGTTCGATGATCGTGTCCGTGGTCGTGGTGCTCGCGGCCGGATCGTCGCTCGCCTCCGCGGCTCCGTCACGGCCCGCCGTCCCCCAGCAGGAGGACCCGTCCGAGGCCGACCGCGGCGGCACGGCGGCACGGAGCCTCGTCGGCGCCGAGACCAGCCTGCTCCCCGGGGGCGCCGGCGCCGAGGCGCTCGACCGCCTGGAGGCCGACGTCGAGCGGCAGCTCGAGCGGCTCGAGGAGGCCGAGACGGCGGTGAGCGATGCCGTGAGCAGGCTGGCCGACCGCGACGCGGCGCTCGACGAGACGCGGCACCGCATCGAGCAGCTCACCGAGCGGGCCGACGAGGTCGCCGTCAACGCGTTCGTCAACCCACCGAGCCTCGAGACCTTCGACGTGCTGACCGCCGACTCGGTGGAAGAGATGGTGGTCCGCCAGGGCATCCTCGACATCCAGAGCGACGCCTTCGCGGCCGACCTGGCCGACCTCGACCGGCTGCGGAGCGAGCTCGAGGAGCAGCAGGCGGCTCAGGAGGAGGCCCTCGCCGACGCTGAGGCGGCACGAGCCGACGCCGAGACCGCCCTGGGTGACCTCCAAGCCGCGGTCGGGCGTCAGACCCAGTTCGTGAAGGCGCTCCGCGACGGGCTCGACGCCGAGGCGCCGGAGGATCCCGCCCTGGCCGAGGAGCTGGAGCGGCTGCGAGCCGAGCTGAGGCCTCGGCTGGAGGAGGCCGCGGAGGCGGCCGCCCTGGAAGCGGCGC
>DASQUY010000590.1:0-3635 GCA_035641055.1 Acidimicrobiales bacterium
CGCCAATCGCATCACTGCGGCCGCCGACGAAGGGGACCGCCTGGCTGTCGCCGGGCCGGGTGGTACCGGCTGACCGGGCGCCGTCGAGGACGATTGGCGTGCCCTGGCCACCCCGACGAGGCCGATCACGGTGTTCGAGCCCGGGATGGCCGACCAACTCCCGCCTCCCGCAGCCCGGTGGCTCCGACATGCCATCCAGCCAGGCACGCCGCTGCGGCACGTGGCGCTTCTCCAGATGCACGGCCAGATCCGCACGCGGCGCTGGCTGCCGTTCACCGCCCAGCAGGTGCTCGCCCCGCCACGCGGCTTCGTGTGGGCGGCCACTGCCGGCCGGTGGCCGCTGCGGATCCGGGGCTTCGACCGCTACACCCGCGGCACCGGCGAGTTGTGCTGGCGGGTCCTGGGCGTGGTGCCGGTGGTGGCCGCCGCCGGGGATGACGTGACCCGCAGCGCGGCCGGCCGCCTGGCAGCGGAGCTGGTCCTGGTCCCCGGAGCCGCCCTCGACAGTGGCATCTCTTGGGAGGCCCTCGACCAGCGCCATGCGACCGCCCACGCCGCCATCGGCAGCGTCGACCACCGCGTGACGATCGAGGTGGACGATCGGGGCGCCTTGTGTTCGCTGTGGCTGCCCCGCTGGGGCAACCCAGAGGGCGGCGTGTTCGCGGAGCACCGGTTCGGCGTGACGTTCGCCGACGAAATCAACCTCGACGGCTACACGATCCCGACAACGTTGTGCGCGGGGTGGGGCCTCGGCACCGACACCTGGCCCAGCGGCGTGTTCTTCCGGGCCACGATCGATCGCGCCCGCTTCCAGTAGCGGGCTGGCGCCGGAAGCTCAGCCTCGCCGCGCGCGCCGCTCGGCCAGGCGGGCGGCGTACACCGCGGCTTCGGTGCGGCGATGCATGCCCAGCTTCATGAGCAGGTTCGAGACGTAGTTCTTGACCGTCTTCTCCGCCAGGTAGAGCTGCTGGCCGATCTGGCGGTTGGTCAGCCCCTCGGCCAGCAGGTCGAGGATCTTGCGCTCCTGCTCGGTGAGCTGCTCGACCCCGGAGTCTTGCTCGGGGCCCCGGCGCAGTCGCTCCAACACGGCAGCCGTGACGGTCGGGTCGAGCAGCGACTGGCCGGCCGCCACCCGGCGAACGCTGTCGACCAGGTCGCTGCCTCGCACCTGCTTGAGCACGTAGCCGGCGGCGCCGGCCATGATCGCGTCGAACAAGGCCTCGTCATCCGCGAACGAGGTGAGCATCAGGCACTGGATCTCCGGGTGCCGCGACCGGATGTCCCGGCACACCTCCACCCCGTTGCCGTCGGGAAGGCGCACATCGAGGACGGCCACGTCGGGGCGCACCGCCGGCAGGCGCCGCAGCGCCTCGTCGGCTGTGCTGGCTTCGCCCGTCACCTGAATCTCGCCGGCGCTGTCGCCCTCCAGCAACTCCCGGACGCCGCGGCGCACGACCTCGTGGTCGTCGAGCAGGAACACCTTGATCGTCACGTGCTGCCTCGCTTCGCACGGCTCGCCCTGGCGGGAAGCCGACTGCCATTATGGTCGGTCACGGCTCTCGGTCGGGCGGACAGGCCGGGCATGATGCGTCGGCCCGAGACGATCTCGGTGGAGATCGCCACGATGCGGTGGTCCGGACCGGGCGCCCACCGCGCCAGGGGCTGGCGTCGGGCGGCAGCGAGCTCGTCCGGATCGGTGAGCTCGCGGGCCACACCCTGCACGACCACGCTCCAGCCCGTGTGGGCATAGCCGTCGATCTCGTCGACCTCGAACGCCACGACGGCATTGTTGGTGGCGGCGGCGAGCTTGGTGCCCTCGCCGGTGCAGATCAGGATCTGGCGGCCGTCGAAGCAGAAGTTGACGGGCAGCACCGTCGGCAGGGCACTGCTCGTCACGCCGATGCGCCCGAGCGTCGCGGTCCCGAGCAACCGGAGGCACTCGTGGCGACCGAGCACCTCCAGCCCGTTGCGGTCGACCTCCATCGCCGTCAGGCTCCGTCCGACGGTCGAGCAGTGGGGCCTTCCGGCGGCACGACCACCGCCGGGCACGTGGCGTAATGGGCGAGCTGGTAGCTCACCGATCCCACGAGGAGGCCACGGAAGCCACCGACCCCGCGGCTGCCCACCACCAGAAGGTCGGCGTTCTTCGCTGCGTCCAACAGTGCCTCTGTCGCAGCGCCCTCGACGAGCACACGGCGGATCGGTACGCCCGGCGCGTGGGCCTCGGCGGCGTCGACCATCCGGTCGAGCAGGTGGCGAGCCGCGTCCTCGAACACCGGTAGGTCGACCGCGGCCGCAGGGAACGCGAGTGCGTAGGGCACGTGCCAGCCGTGCACCGCCTCCACGGTGGCGCCGCGCACCCGCGCCTCCGCGAGGGCCCACGACAGTGCCCGGCCCGAGACCTCCGAGCCGTCGACGCCCACGACGATTCGCCCAGTTGGGGGGCTCTGCCCCCCAACTGGCCGGGCATCCGCGGGTGCCGTGGCGCCGCCGTGCACCACCGCGATCGGGCACGGCGCGTGGTGCAGGCAGGCCTGGCTGACCGAACCGAGCAGCAGCCCGCGCACCCGGCCGAGCCCGCGCGGCCCCACGACCAACATGTCGGCGTCCTGGGCAGCGTTGAGCAGCGCCCGGGCGGGCAGGTCGCACACGGCCGTCTGGTTGATCTCCGCGGCGGCATCGGCGCCAACCGCCCGCTCCACGGCGGCCGCGAGCGCGGCCGCGGCGTCCGCGGGTCCGTAGTCGGGATCGAAGCACGGCTCCCCACCCGCGTGCAGCTGGTCGAAGAGGCCCCACGCCAGCACGGCGGTGAGCTCGTGGCCATGCAGGCGGGCCTCGCGCCGGGCCCAGCGGAGCGCGCCCGCGGCATGCTCGGATCCGTCGACTCCCACGACGATGCGTCCCATGGCACTGAGCATGGCGGCCGCCGGACGCTATCGGCAGGGACCAACGGCCCTGCCGCGCGTGCCATTCGCCCCTGCCGGCTCGTGCCCGACGGGGCGCACGCTGTCCTCGGATCGCCGCTGAGCGACCGGCTCAGCCCGAGACAAGGAGGCGCACACGCCATGTCAGTGCTCACCCGCATCCGGCACCCGCACACCAACGGGAACGGATCCACGACCACGAAGGCGGCCCGGCCGAGCCCCGAGGTCCGGCGAGCCCCCGCCGAGGAGGCAGAACCCAGCGGCGGTCCCGCCGTGCGGCCGTCGGGGTGGCTGGCGGCGCTGCGCGTCGCCACCGGCTTCGTGTTCCTGTGGGCGTTCCTCGACAAGACGTTCGGCCTCGGCTACGCGACCCAGTCCGAGAACGCCTGGATCAACGGCGGATCGCCTACACGGGGCTTCCTGTCCGGTGTGGCCGTCGGCCCGCTGGAGGGCACCTTCCACGCCTGGGCCGGCGACACCTGGGCCGACTGGCTGTTCATGGTGGGCCTGGCCGCCATCGGCGTCGCCGTGATCCTCGGCGTCGGCCTGCGGCTCGCCGCCGTCGCCGGCACGGCCATGATGGCCCTCATGTGGGCGGCCGAGTGGCCCTTGGCCAAGCACACGTCGGCCGGTGACCCTTCGATGTCGAGCAACCCGATCGTCGACTACCACATCATCTACGCCCTGGCCCTCATCGCCATCGCCGTCACC
>DASQUY010000591.1:0-6947 GCA_035641055.1 Acidimicrobiales bacterium
GACCACCCGGATGCCGCCGGTCGGCGGGCGGTGCGGGCGACCCTGCCCTCGGATGCCGTCGAGGAGCCGTGGGCGGCCGCCGACGTCGTGCTCACGCTCGACGACCGCGGCGAGGTTGCGCGCATCGCCGTCGAACCCGAACCGGGCCGCCCCCCCTTCGAGGTCGAGCTCGACATCGTTGCCGTCGGAGGGCCGCAGACGGTGGTTCCGCCGGAGATCGGCCAGGCTGCCCACCGCGGCGTGCCGCTCGACGCGGTGGCGGCGGCGGGCATCGAGGCCGTCGAGCTGGGACAGGTGCCGTCCGGGTGGGTCCTGAGCCAGGCATGGGCGTTCGACCTGGCCCCCCAGTGCACGGCGCTCTCCCTGGGCTATGTCGACGCCGTCACCAGCGGTGGCGCACCGGGCTCGTTGCGGCTCACGATGACCACCGAGGCCTGCGCGCCGGTGCTCAACGCGGTGACGGTGGTGAGCAGGCCGGAACCGCTCGCCGTCGGGCCCTTCACCGGCACGATCGGTGAGCAGGGCGCATCCACCACCGGCTGGCTGTCCGACGGCGTGACCGCCGTCACGTTCGACACCGACCTTCCCGCCGAGGACGTCACCGCCCTGCTGAGCTCCCTCCGGCCCTTCGACACCAGGAGCGAGCCGGACCCGGTCGACGGCATCACCTCGTCCTGATCCCGGGCGCCGGGAACCCGGGGTGCCGCGGCGGGGTAGTAGCTGCGGATGCGGCCCCTTCCCATCGAGTCCCGGATCACGACCTCCCGGGACGACGACGCGCCGGCGCCGGCGGCGCCCGGCGCCCGGCGCTCAGACCCGACCTCGGCCCGGGTGGTCCGCAGGCCCGGCCGCGGCGGCCGGCTCGCGGCCGCGGTCGCGGCCTTGGCGGTGGCGGCCGGGACGGCGGCACTGGTCGCTGGCGGCTCGGGCGGAGGCAGTGCCGGGTCCGCCAGCGACACTCCCGACGACGCACCCGACGCCGGCCCCGAGGGGGCCCGGGTCGCCTATACCCAGGCGGTGCAGCGGTTCGGGCGCGCCGGATCGTTCGCCTACCGGGGCACGGTGCATGGTGGCGGGCCCAGCCGGCTGCGACCGGGTCCGCGCCTTCCGGCGGCTGTGACCGTCGAGGGCGCGGTGCGGCTGCCGCAGTCGATCACGCGAGAGGTCGCGATCGATGAGTCGGGCCACGCCGTGGAGACCGTGACCTCGGGACCCCGCGTGTGGGCCCGGTCGGCGCCGAGCGCGGGTGACCTGGCCGATGCGCCCTGGCGAGTCGTCGAGCGATCGCTCGAGCCGAGGACACAGGAGGCCAACTGGGTGCCGCGGCCCACCCGCTTGGGCATCGCCCTCGTGGCCGACGCGTTGTGGGCTGCGCGCGATGTCCACAATGTGGCACCCGCGTTGGGCGGGCGGCGCCTACTGGCCGCGACGGTCCCGGAGGATTCGTGGAACCGCCGTTTCGGCGACGCCTTGGCCGGCGCGACCGTCACGATCGGCGTCGACGGCGCCGGCGACATCGCGCGCCTCGCAGTGGAGTCGGCCGCGCCCCATCCGCAGCTCGAGCTCGACGTCGACATCGATCGGCTGGGCGAGCCCGACGTCATCTCGCCCGCCGACGTCGGGGAGCCGGCACGCCGGGCGGTGGCCGGCCGGCTCGACGGCCTCGGCTTCGAGCCCCCAGAGCTGGGGCGCCTGCCCGAGGGCTGGGCGCTGACGAACGCGGTGGTGGAGGGCGGCCGAACGCCACGGCCGGACGACTGCCGCTGGCTCGGCCTCGACTACCAGGATCTGCAGGCGGTGACCGAGGGGCAGCTACATCTGTGGGTCACCACCGACGCTTGCGCCCGGCCCGGAGCCGTCATCCCCGAGGGACTACCGCTCCGGGCGGGAGCCTTCGAGGGCGCCATGGACCACGACGGGCAGGCCAGCACAATGGCACACGGCGAGGTGTCCAACGGCGTCACGGCCGTCCGGTTCAGCACCGACCTCCCGGCCACCGAGGTCACGCGGCTACTGGAGTCGCTGCAACCGTTCGATGTGAACAATGCGAAAACCGACTGAACGGGCCCCGGCGAGGTTGGTAGCCTGCGGGCACCAGAGAAAGGAGGTGGTCCAAGCATGATTGACGCTAGTCACGGGACTCTGGAGGTGGCTGGCCGCTGAGCGGCTGTCGGACCACTTGGTGGAATCCACCCAGTCCACCGTCGACTCGGCCGCTGGGGACTCGTCCCTCCCGGCATGACAGGCTGAGTCGACTCCTTCCGATGTGATCAACGACCGGTGAGGGAGGCCTGCGGGCCTCCCTCACCGCGTCATCCGTCCGGTCGAGTCAGAGGCTTCAGCTGACAGGTTCGCCTCGTCGCGCTGAACGTCTGCGTGTTTCCCGCTCTTGCGCCTTCGGCGCCGAGTGCTGCGCTGCGCCACGGCCTCGCTGTGTGGGCTGGATCACGGTCTCTATCCCGGACTGTTCGGTGCGTGCTGACGGCCTATCCGCTCGGCCTCTCCGCGAGCTCGCGCTCGATGGGAGCGCGGAAGCGGGAGCGCACCGTCACCCTGGTCGACCCCAGCCACGCGCCCAGGCGCCGGGCGGCGTCGTCGATGGCGGAGGCGGTGTCGCGCCCGACCTCGGCCAGCAGCCGGACCGCCACCTCGCCGTCGGCGCGGTGCGCCCAGCAACCGACGATGCGTCCGTCGCTCCAGACCGTCGGGGCCACGTTGCCGGACCGGTCGTAGAGCCGCTTGTCGTCGCCGCCGTAGAAGGCGCGGTCCTTCCACCCCATGGCGGTCGGGTCGAGGGCCGGCAACAGCGCCACCCACGGCTCGGGTGGGGGCGCCGGTTCGAGGTCGTCGGGCAGGACGAAGGCGGTGCCCCCGTCGATGTCGACCTCGACCGCACCCACGGCGGCGAGCGCCGCCCGGGTGGCCGTCTTGGTCCAACCGGTCCACCAGGCGAGGTCGGCGAGCGTCGCCGGCCCGAAGGCGGCCAGCCACCGCTGGGCCAGCTCAGCCTGCGCCGCCGCGGTATCGAGGGGCACCTCGCCGTCCGGCTGCCAACGGGTGGCGGGCGCCCAGCTGTACTGGCTGGATATCCACGAGCCGCGGGGCCGGCCCCGGACGATGCGCTCGTCGGCGGCGAGCAGGGTCAGGACCCACGTGGTCATCGACGTGGTACCGGCCCACTTCTTGCCCTCCCCGTGGCTCAGCCGGGACCGCAGCTCGGGCACGTCCGCCGACAGCTCGGCGCCGAAGGCCTCGCCCCGCGCCTCGAGCGCCGCCAGCGTGGCGTCGCCGACCCGGTCGAGCCACGCCTCGCCGTCGTCGGTGATGCCGCCCTCGGTGAGAAGCTTGGCGTACCGGCGGCGCTGGGTGACGGCGATGGCGCGGGTGCACGCGGCGTGGACGATCGGCACCAGCTCGGTCGGCACCACGAACAGCGTGCGGCGCATGCCGAGGATGCGCACCAGGGAGCGCTCCTCGTATAGCGCCCGCTCCACGAGCGTCACCGGGTCTGTCCGCCCGCTCTTGACATGCGTCTGCGTGTTTCCCGCTCTTGGCGCCTTCGGCGCCGGGCCGCTCGGGCCACGGGTGCGCCTCGGCGCACCCTCCACGGCCTCGACGCTGGGGGAGGGCATGCGGGCGGCCGACGCCAGGAACACGGTGGCGGGGTCGGTGGAGTGGAGCGCGACGAGCGATCGCGCCACCTCGGTCGGGTTGTCGGCGCGGGCCGAGCCGGCCAGACGGTGGCGGACGGCCAGACGGGCGCGCCGTTCGTCGTCGCCGATCGATCTGCGTCCGTTCATGGCGCCGAATTTTGTCACATCGCGTGCGTACTGTTGTTCGGGCAGGGGATCCACCGTTCGGCGGCGGCGCCGAGAGAGGATGAGCACGATGGGGAAGGGCAACAAGCACAAGCGGCACCACAAGCGCGCCCAGTACCAGCCGCCCGGGCCGCGCCGGCGGGATGCGGGCCGCACGCGAGGCCGTGGCGGCGCCGGGCGGTCCCGCGGCGAGTTCGACGTGGGGCGCATCGACGAGATGATCGAGCGCGCGGTGGCCTCGTGCCCGTTCGGGCTCGCCGCCAGGGGCGCCGACGAGTGGGTCGAGGGGCTGGCGCGGGGTCCCTCGCACCCGGACGGCCCGGCGCTGGTCGACCGGGCGCTGGGCCGGGCCCTCGTCGCCAGCGTGACGGCCGCGTGGGGGCGGGGCTGGCAGCCGGCCGACCTGCCGCGGGTGGCGGCGCGCAGCAAGAGTGACCGCCACGCCCGGCTGACCGTGCGCGCCATGGGCTGCGAGGCGCGCCGTTACGGCGAGGCGACCCTGCCGGCGCGCTGGCGCCTCCAGCTCGACGCCGTGGGCGCCGACCCGCCCGCCGACGACCGGTGGGCGGTGGCGGTCGGCGGAGCCAGCGACCTCTGGGGCGGCGTGCCCGACATCGCCGCCCGAGCCGAGGCGGTGCGGGTGGCCGTCGAGACGGTCGGGCTGATCCGTGGGCTTCCCGAGGTACCCAAGCTGGCACCCGGGCCGGGCGAGGGGGCTCCGCCACGTGGCGCCCGTTCGGCCCGCGACGCCTCTGATGGTGGGCGACCCGGAGCCGAGAGCGAGACGCCAGGCGCCGATCCCCGCATCCTGCACCGGGTGTCGTCGCTGCTGGCCAAGGCCGAGTCGACCAGCTTCCCGGGCGAGGCCGAATCGCTCAGCGCCAAGGCCCAGGAGCTGATGGCCCGCCACGCCATCGACATGGCGGCGGTCGACGCTCGGCGAGGGCGCGGGCCGCAGGTGGCGGGGAGGCGCATCGGCATCGACGACCCCTACGCCCGGGCGCGCATGCTGCTGCTGAACGAGGTGGCCAGCGCCAACCGCTGCCGGGCGGTCTGGACCCAGGCCTTCGGGTTCGCCACCGTGTTCGGCGACGAGGGTGACCTCGACGCCGTCGAGATGCTGTTCACGTCGTTGCTCGTGCAGGCCACACGGGCGATGGTGTCCGAGCGCCCGACCGTGCGCGCGACGCCGCCGGACACGAACGCGGCTGCCACCCGGTCGTTCCGGCAGTCGTTCCTGGTGGCCTACGCCGGGCGGATCGGCGAGCGGCTGCGGCAGGCAACCGAGGCGGCGTTCACCGCCGACCGCGAGGCCCGAGGTGGCGATTCCCTCCTGCCCGTCCTGGCTCGCCGCGCCGACGCGGCCACGGCGGCGGCTGCCGCGGCGTTCCCGCACACCAGGTCCTTCTCGACCACCGCCCGTGACCCCGAGGGGTGGGCGGCCGGGCGAGAGGCGGCCGATCGCGCCCAGCTGGGGTCGGAGGGCGCGCTGGGCGACGGGCCGGGAGGCCGCCCGCGCTCGCTGGGGGCGGCGTGAGGGCGGCTCCTCAGGGCTGATCGGCGCCGTCGCCGGCGGTCCGGGAGTCGTCCGAGGGCGGGGCTGCCTTCTTCGCCGTGGACTTCTTCGTCGTCGTCTTCTTGGTGGTGGACTTCTTGGCGCTGGGCTTGCTGGCCGGCGTCTTGCTGGCCGGCGTCTTGCTGGCCGACTTCTTGGCCGCCGTTTTCTTGGCCGTGGTCTTCTTGGCTGTCGACTTCTTGGCGGCCGACTTGCTGGCTGCGGTCGTCGGCTTCGTCGTCGCCTTGCTCGCCGCCGACTTCTTGGTCGTGCTCGCCTTCTTGGCAGCGGTCGTGCGTGCCGGAGCTTCCTCGGCCGCCGGCGTGGTGGTCGACGGCCCCGCGGCGGTCGTCGTCGGTGGGGCCTCGTCGCCCCCGGGTCGCGGGGGCGACGGGCTGGTGGTGGGGCGTGCGGGCGTCGTGCCGGCCGACCCGGTCAACGTGTCGGGCGGCCAGTCGGACATCGGCTCGGGTCGGCGCAGCGCCCGCAGCAGGACGGGAATGGCACCGACGAGCAGCAGGAAGAACCCCAGTCGTAACAGTCGGCGAACCATGGACGCCGAGGCTAACCATCTTGACGTCGGCGGGCGGACTCCGGCAGCATTGCGCCGATGCGCCTGCACCTCGCCGGCCTGCTTCTTATGTAAGACGAGCACCGCACATAGGTGCTCGTCCCGCCTCCTGCGCCTCCGGGCCAGGAGGTTTTTCAGTTTTCCGACTACCACCGATCAGCGAGAGGGAGAGCCATGCCCCCCGAACCCGTCACCCCGAAGCGGATGCCCTTCGAGAAGTATCGGCCGTTCCTCCCGCTCCCGCTCGACCTCCCCGACCGCTCGTGGCCCGGCCGCCGCATCGAGAAGGCGCCGCTGTGGTGCTCGGTCGACCTGCGCGACGGCAACCAGGCGCTCATCGATCCCATGGACGCGGCCCGCAAGCGGCGCATGTTCGACGCCCTGGTGGGCATGGGCTTCAAGGAGATCGAGGTCGGCTTCCCCTCGGCCAGCCAGCCGGACTTCGACTTCATCCGCGAGCTCATCGAGGACGACCTGATCCCCGACGACGTCACCATCCAGGTGCTGACCCAGTGCCGGCCCGAGCTGATCGAGCGCACCTACGAGTCGATCCGGGGCGCCCGCCGGGCGATCGTCCACTTCTACAACTCCACGTCGATCCTGCAGCGGCGGGTCGTGTTCGGCCTCGACTACGAGGGCATCACCCAGATCGCCACCGACGCCGCCCGCTTGGCCCGCAAGCTCGAGGACACCGTCCCGGGCACCCAGGTGCGCTACGAGTACTCGCCTGAGAGCTTCACCGGCACGGAGATCGAGTACGCGGTGGAGATCTGCGCCGCGGTCATGGACGTCATCGAGCCGGAGCGCGACCGGCCGATCATCCTCAACCTGCCGGCCGCGGTCGAGATGTACACGCCCAACGTCTACGGCGACGTCATCGAGTACTTCCACCGCCACGTGCCCCACCGCGACCGGGTCGTGCTGTCCCTGCACCCCCACAACGACCGGGGCACGGCGGTGGCGGCGGCCGAGTTCGGCGTGATGGCCGGGGCCGATCGGGTGG
>DASQUY010000592.1:0-2688 GCA_035641055.1 Acidimicrobiales bacterium
TCGACGTCATCAGCGATCCGGCGCGCATCGACCTCGCGTCCCTGGCCGTCGGGGCCAGCGCACTGGCTCTACTGGCGATCGCCGCCCGGAGCCGGCGCCTGGCGATGCGCGGCGCGCTCGTGGCGCTGGTCGTCCCCACGATCGTGGTCCTGGCCACGGGCGCCGGCGTCGCCCGGGTCGAGGACGCCGGCGACATTCCCCGCGGCTTCCCCCTGCCGGCGCTCCCCGATCTCGGGCTTCTGTCCCCCGGGCTGATCGCCGGCGCGCTGTCGGTCACGGCCATCGTGCTGGTCCAAGGCACCGGCGTCAGTGAGGCGGCCCCCAACCCCAGCGGCCGGCGTTCCGATGCCAACCGAGACTTCGTCGCCCAGGGCGCCGGCAACGTCGCCGCCGGCATCTACCAGGGGCTGCCCGTGGGCGGCTCCGTGGGCCAGACGGCACTGAACATCGCCGCCGGGAGCGCGGAGCCGGTGGGCCGCCGTCCTGGCCGGCATGTGGATGCTCGTGATCCTGCTGGCCTTCTCGGGCATCGTCGGCAAGGTGGCGATGCCGACCCTGGCCGCAGTGTTGATCTATGCGGCCGTGGGGTCGCTGCGCCCCGGCGAGCTGGTCACCATCTGGCGCACCGGGCCCACCTCGCAGGTCGCGGTGGCGACCACGTTCCTCGCCACGCTGTTCCTCCCCGTGACAGCGGCTGTCGGCGTCGGAGTCGCCCTGTCACTGCTGCTGCAGCTCAACCAGGAGGCCATGGACCTCTCGGTGGTCCGCCGGTCGCTGCGGTGGTGCCGCTGCGCCAGCCACCACAGGGCCGCCCCGATCGCCGCCAACCCGACGATCGCCAGCGCGATCCCGCCGGCGTCGGCGCGCGCGAATCCCAAGCCCGCCAGGTAGCCGACCGTGACATGCACGGCGGCCCACCCCGCGACGCCGACGACGTCGGCGACGACGAACCGGCCCAGCGGCATGCCAGCGGCACCGGCGACGGGCATGACCAGGATGCGCACGGCGGGGATGAAGCGGCCGCCGGCGACGCCGAGGGCTCCCCAGCGCTGGATGAAGGTGTCGGCCTGGTCGATCCGCTCCGGAGGGAGGTGCACCTTGGCGCCGTAGCGCTCGAGCAGTCGATGGCCCCAGCGCCGGCCGATGAGGAACCCGATCGTGTCGCCCGCCGCTCCGCACACCCACGCCACCAGGAACACGGCCCAGACGGGAACCACGCCGTTGGCGGCGGCCACGGCGGCGCCGATGACGACCGTCTCGGCGGGCAGGATGATGCCCAGCCCGACCGCGTCCTCGAGCAGTGTGCACACGGCGACCGCCCCGAGGATCGCTGCGGTCCCGGCCGACGTTGCCGTCGCGGTCGGCATCAGGCCGATGATGCGCTGTCGAAGCCCCTCTGGCATCCCCCGCAGCGGGTGAGCAAGGCGGGTCGACGAACATGCTGAGCAGGTCGGGGCCACTCGGGGCGTGCCGTCAGGCGGTCCCAGGACGGCGATCACCCGATCGGGGTGGTCCAAATCACGGTCTTCCACTGCAAGCATGCGCCTCGAGGGCCGACACGCCCCCAGGCAGACGTGACTTCACCGCTCTTCCCGTCCCTGTCCGGCTACCGGCGTCAGTGGGTCAGCCGCGATGTCGTCGCGGGGCTCACCGTGTGGGCCGTGCTGGTGCCCGAGGCGCTGGCGTACGCCACGATCGCCGGGGTTTCGCCGGTCGTCGGGCTGTATGCGGCACCGCCGGCGCTGGTGCTGTACGCGGCGTTCGGCAGCTCGCGCCACCTCGTGGTGGGGCCGATGTCGGCCACAGCCGCCCTGTCGGCCACCGCGGTGGCCGACGTCGCATCCCGCGGCGACGACGTCGCCGCCATCAGCGCCACGCTGGCGATCATGACCGGGATCCTGGCGGTGGTCGCCGGCCTGGCCCGCCTCGGGTTCTTCTCGAACTTCATCTCCGAGCCGGTGCTCAAGGGCTTCATCATCGGCATGGCGCTCACCATCATCATCGGGCAGCTACCCAAGCTGGTCGGCGCGGAAGGCGGCGACGGCGATTTCTTCGAGAAGCTGTGGGACCTTGTCGCCAACCTGGGCGACGCCCACGGCTACACCGTGCTGGTGGGCCTGGGGTCGCTCGCGCTCGTCCTCGGGCTCAAGCGCTACCTGCCGGTCGTGCCTGCGTCGCTGGTCGCCGTGGTCCTCGGCGTGCTGGCGGTGACGCTGTTCGACCTCGACGACCGGGGCGTGGACATCGTCGGCAACATCGACTCGGGCCTGCCCTCGCTCGGACTCCCGGACGTGGCGGCGCGGGACTACGGGCTGCTGGCCAGCGGTGCCGTAGGGGTCATGCTGGTCGGCTTCGCCGAGGGGCTCGGCGCCGCAAAGACCTACGCCGCCAGAGCCCACTACGAGATCGACGCCAACCGCGAGCTGATCGGCCTCGGCGCCGCCAACACCGCCAGCGGCGTGTCCAGCGGCATGGTGGTCAACGGCAGCCTGTCCAAGACCGCGGTCAACGGCGGCGCCGGCGCCCGCAGCCAGGTGTCGGGGCTCGTCGTCGCCGGGCTGACGATCGTGACGCTGCTGGTGTTGACCGGCCTGTTCGAGGACCTACCGGAGGCAACCCTGGCCGCGGTCGTCATCGCCGCGGTGGTCGAACTCGTCGACATCGCAGCGCTCGCCGAGCTGTGGCGGG
>DASQUY010000593.1:0-2836 GCA_035641055.1 Acidimicrobiales bacterium
ACCGCCTCGGAGGCCGAGACGGACGATGACGGGCAGGCCGAGGCGGCCGCCGACGAGGCCGAAGGCGACGAGGACGACGATCCCGACGCCGCTCCGCTGCGCGAGCGCGACGCCCGGCTCGAGCCCGTCGAGCGCCACCTAGGCCGGCGGCTCAAGCGGGCCCTGGCCGACGAGCAGAACGAGGTGTTCGATCTGCTGCGGCGTGCCGAGCCGGGCGGCCTGGACGACGTGGTCCCCGAGGCGATCGAGCACGCCCAGCGGTACGCGGCGGCGGCGCTGACCGACCTCGATGCCGCCGCCACCGGAGGCGCCGCCAGCGTCGAGGGCGAGGTCTCGGGGTCGTGCTCAGCGCTGGCGGGTGAGCTCGGGGAGGTGCTGGTCGAGCCCCTGCGTGAGCGCATCGCCGCGTCCTTCGACGAGTGCGACGGCGACCTCGAGGAGATCACCGAGCGGCTCCGGTCCCTGTACCGCGAGTGGAAGGCCCAGCGGATCGGCCCCGCCGTGCGGCACTACACGGCCGCGGCCTACGCCTGGGGCGTGTACGAGGCGACGCCGACCGACGCCGAGCTGCGGTGGCTGGTCGATCGTCAGGGCGACGACTGTCCGGACGCCGAGGACAACGCTCTCGCCGGCGGCATTCGCAAGGGGGAGCTGTTCCCGACCGGGGTGCGGTGCTCGCCCGCCCATCCCGACTGCCGCTGCCTCGTCGTGCCGGCCGACGTGCCGCTGCCCGGCGCCGCCGACGCCCAGGCCACCGAACCAAGCCCGAGGCAATAGCGAACGTCATGCCGGGCCCGAGGCAATAGCGAACGGATTCCGTTCGTCATTGCCTCCGGCTCAGGCGACCGCTCGTCATTGCCTCCGGTATGGGGGGTGATCCCGGCGCCCGCGTCCGGCCCCCACCGGGGTGGTGGGTAGGCTCGGCGCCGATGCGAGCACCCGACGACCTGCCGCAGCGACCACCCCGTCGCAAGAACGGCCTGCGGCGCCGCACCGTCGTCATCATCGGGCTCATCGCCGCCTTCATCCTGCTGCTCTCGCTGCGGGGCATCGCCGGCTTCTACACCGACTTCCTGTGGTTCGACTCCCTCGACCAGACCGGCGTCTGGCGGGGGATCCTGGCGGCCAAGGTCAGCCTGGCGCTGATCTTCATGACCGCGTTCTTCCTGCTGTGCTGGGGCAACCTGCTCATCGCCGACCGCATCGCCCCGCCCTACCGGGTGGCCGGTCCGGAGGACGAGCTGCTCGAGCGCTACCACGACATCGTCGGCGATCGGATGGGCTGGCTGCGCATCATCATCAGCGCCCTGCTCGCCATCATCGCGGGTTCTGGCGTGTCGTCGGAGTGGGACTCGTGGATCCTGTTCATCAACGGCGGCGACTTCGGCATCGAGGACCCGCAGTTCGGCAACGACGTCGGCTTCTACGTGTTCCGCCTGCCGTTCATCGCCTTCGTCGTCGACTGGCTGTTCGCGTCGCTGCTGATCGTCATCATCGTCACGGCGGTGGGGCACTACCTCAACGGCGGCATCCGGGTGCAGCCGCCGTCGCCACGGGTCCAGCCCCAGGTCAAGGCCCACCTGTCGCTCCTGCTGGCGGCGCTGGCCCTGGTGAAGACGGCGGACTACTGGCTGCAGCGCTTCGAGCTCACCACCTCGACCCGGGGGTTCGTCGACGGCGCCACCTACACCGACGTCAACGCCCAGCTCCCGGCGCTCAACCTCCTCTTGCTCATCTCGGTGTGCGCGGCGGCGCTGTTCGTGGCCAACATCTTCCGCCGGGGCTGGACGCTGCCGGCGGTGGCGGTCGGGCTGTGGATGTTCGTCGCCGTCGTGGCGGGCGGCATCTACCCGGCGTATGTCCAGCGGTTCCAGGTGGGGCCCAACGAGTCGGCCCGCGAGCGCCCCTTCATCGAGCGCAACATCGAGGCGACGCGGGCTGCGCTCGGCCTCGACGAGGTGAGCGTCGAGCGGTTCGAGCCGAAGACCGATGCCGACGACGTGGAGCTCGCCGGGGCGGTACCGACCGTGCGCAACATCCGGCTGTGGGACCCGGCGGCCCAGGTGTCGGGACGGACCTTCGAGCAGCTCCAGCGGATCCGCAACTTCTACAACATCAGCGACGTCGACGTGGACCGCTACATGATCGACGGCCGGCGCACCCAGACCAACATCGGGGTCCGCACCGTCAACCCCGACGGTGTGCCGGGCGAGTCGTGGGAGGCGTCTCACCTGGCTTTCACCCACGGCTACGGGGTCGTCATGGCCCCGTCCAACGCGGCCGAGGGCAACGAGCCCCAGTTCGTGCTCAGCGACATCCCCCAGGACGTCTCGGTGGAGGGCATCACCCTCGACCAGCCGGGCATCTACTTCGGCGAGGGCCTCGACGACTACATCGTGGTCAACACCGACCGTGACGAGATCGACTTCCAGGACGAGGCGGGCGACACCCAGATCACGGACTACGACGGCGAGGACGGCGTCGAGGCGGGCTCGCTCCTGCGCCAGGCGGCGTTTGCCTTGCGCTTCGGCGACCTCGACCCGCTGATCTCCGACTTCATGACCGACGACTCGCGGGTCATCTACGTGCGGGATGTCGTCGATCGCGTCACCAAGCTGGCGCCGTTCCTGCACGCCGACGCCGACCCCTACCCGGTGGTCATCGACGGGGGAGTCCAGTGGGTGGTCGACCTGTACACGACCACGTCGCGCTACCCCTACGCCGAGCGGGCCGACTCCGATCAGGTGTCGTCGTCGAGCGGTCTGGATCACCGCTTCAACTACGTGCGCAACTCGGTCAAGGCGACCGTCGATGCCCACGACGGCACCGTGACTTT
>DASQUY010000594.1:0-3380 GCA_035641055.1 Acidimicrobiales bacterium
TGGGCCTCGTCCGCCCCGACGACGGCACCGTCCGCTGGGAGGGCCGCCCGCTGGACCAGGAGGCCCGCCGCCGGGTCGGCTACATGCCGGAGGAGCGCGGTCTCTATCCCAAGATGCGCCTCGTCGACCAGGTCGCCTACTTCGGCGAGCTGTCCGGTTTGGATGGCGCCGACGCCCGCCGTCGTGCCGCGGACTGGCTGGGCGAGCTGGGCCTGGGCGAGCGCCTCGCCGACCGGGCCGAGGAGCTGTCCCAGGGCAACCAGCAGCGGGTGCAGCTGGCGGCGGCGCTCGTGCACGAGCCCGACCTGCTGGTGCTGGACGAGCCGTTCGGCGGCCTCGACCCCGTCGGGGTCGACGTGCTGTCGGACGTGCTCCGACGCCAGGCGGCGCGGGGCATGGCGGTCGTGTTCTCCAGTCACCAGCTCGAGCTGGTCGAGCGCCTCTGCGACGAGGTGACGATCATCGAGGCCGGACGCGTGGTGGCGGCGGGCGACATCCGCAAGCTGCGGGCCGAGCGCACGCGACCGCTCGTGCGGGTCGAGCTCGAGGACGGCCGCACGCAGTGGGCTGACGATCTGCCGGTCGGGGCGTCGGCGCGTCCCGACGGCGCCGGCGTCCTGGTCGAGCTGCCGGCCGACGGCGCGGGCGTCCGACGACCAGCAGGTGCTGGACGCGGCCCGGAACGCCGGCCGCGTCGTGGCCTTCGAGCGGGTGGTGCCGACGCTGGCCGACCTGTTCCGTGAAGTGGTGTCGCCGTGACCCCGCTCCAGGTCGTGCGGTTGGTGGCGCGCCGCGAGATCCGGGAGCGCGTGCGCTCGCGGACGTTCCAGCTGTCGTCGCTGCTCTCGGTCGTGGTGCTGGGGATCATCGTCTTGGCCGTCGGCGCCGCCGGCGATGACGACACGACCACCTATGAGCTGGGGGTGGTCGGTGAGCGCGCCGACCAGGTGACCGACAGCGTCGGGGACCTCGTGGCGGGCGACACCTCGGTGAGGGTGACGGTCGATCGCCTGAGCGGGCCGGCCGAAGCCGAGCGCCTGGTCACCGACGGCGACCTCGATGCCGCTCTGGTCGAGGACGGGCGGGTCGTCGTCGAGGACGAGCCGGACGGCCGGCTCGAGGCCCTCCTGCAGGCGGCCCACCGCGAGGTGGCGGTCGTCGAGGCGCTGGAGGAGGCAGGGGCGTCGCCCGACCATGTGGCCGGGGCGCTGGCGCCCGAGCCCCTCGCCTTCGACGCCCTCGACCCCGGCGACGACGACGAGGATCGCGCCACGCTCGCCTTCATCGGGACGTTGCTGCTGTACGGCCAGCTGCTCGGGTTCGGGTACTGGGTCGCCACGGGCATCGTGGAGGAGAAGTCGTCCCGCGTCATCGAGTTGCTGCTCGCCAAGGCCACGCCCAACCAGATGCTCACCGGCAAGGTCGCCGGCATCGGCCTGGTGGGGTTCGTGCAGCTGGTGGCGTTCGTCGCTGTTGGCTTGGGCCTTGCCGTCGCCGTCGGCTCGATCGACCTGCCGCCGGGCACCGGGTCGGTGGCGGCGGTGGTGCTCGCCTGGTTCGTGCTCGGCTACGCCCTCTACGCCTGCCTGTTCGCCGTCGGCGGAGCGATCGCCAGCCGGCCCGAGGAGCTGCAGGCGACGACGATGCCCATCTCCCTGGTGGCGATGGCGGCGTTCTTCGCCGCCATCTTCAGCACCGGCGAGCCGGCCGGCATCCTTGCCCGGGTCTCCACGTTCGTGCCCCCGGCCGCCCCGCTGGTCCTGCCCATCCGCATCGCCGCCAACGAGGTCGCGGCGTGGGAGGTCGCGGCCGGCGCCGTCGTCGTCGCCGCGACCATCGCCGTCCTCGTCCCCCTGACCGCCCGCATCTATGCCGGCGGTGTGCTGTTCACCCGGGGCACGCTCGGCCTCCGCGACGCGCTGGTCCGGGCGGAGCGCTAGGGCCGGGCGGCCGTAGAGTCGGCGCATGCTGTTCGAGGGGTTCGGGGAGGGAGCGGTCCGCTTCTACGAGGACCTGGCGGCCAACAACACGCGGGACTGGTGGCGGGCGAACAAGGCGTGGTACGAGCGGGACGTCCGGGCGCCGTTGGAGCACCTGCTCGAGGACCTGCGCGGGGAGTTCGGCGAGGCCAAGGTCTTCCGGCCCAACCGGGACACGCGGTTCTCGCGGGACAAGTCGCCCTACAAGACGGCGGCGGCCGCCGTGATCGGCGCGGCGCACGGCGGCGTCGGCACCCTGTACCTGCAGTTTTCGGCCGACGGCCTGATGATGGGCGGCGGCTCCTACATGCCCGACTCGGAGCACCTGGCCCGGCTCCGGGAGGCGATCGCCGACGACCGCACTGGGCCCGAGCTCGAGGGCGTCGTCGCCGGCATCCGGGCGGACGGCGGCGAGATCGGGGCGCACGACCAGGTCAAGACCGCACCCCGTGGCTACCCGGTCGACCACCCCCGCATCGAGCTGCTGCGACTCAAGGGCATCATCGGGTGGTACGAGCACGAGGCAGGGAGCTGGCTCTACAAGCCCGCTGCCCGCGACACCGTCGCCGAGCGCTGGCGCTCGCTGGGGCCCCTCAACCGGTGGCTGGCCGCCCACGTGGGCGAAGCAGCGCGTCACTAGGCAGGCTGCAGCCCGAGCAGCTTGCTGGTATGCTGATATCACGATGTCAATGCGTCAGCTTCCCCTTCGGTTACCCGAAGACGTGTACATCGCTCTCAAGGCCGAAGCCACGTACACGGAGCGTTCGATGAACGAGATCGCCGTTGAAGCTGTGCGCGCCCACCTCGCCGACCCCGATCGTCGTGCCGACATCGACGAGGCCGCGGCGCGGGTGCGCAAGCGTTACCGCCAGGCCCTCGATCGCCTCGCCGAGTAGGTGGACGTCCGCTATCTGGCGGCCGACGACGTCCTCCACCTTCACGCCCTCGAGGTCGGGCCCGGCCTAAACGCCAACTTGCGGTGGTTAGAGGGGCTATAGCCCCCATAACCACCGCAAGTTCGGTCTGGTCGTCGTTCGGGTGTCGTTGGGTTACATCATGCCGCCCATGCCACCCATGCCTCCCATGTCGCCACCCGGCGGGCCGGCGGGGGCCGGCGGCTCGGGCTTGTCGGCCACGAGCGACTCGGTGGTGAGCACGAGGCCGGCGATCGACGCCGCGTTCTGCAGAGCCGCCCGGGTGCGCAGGCGTTACCGCCAAGCCCTCGATCGCCTCGCCGAGTAGGTGGACGTCCGCTATCTGACGGCAGACGACGTCCTCCACCTTCGCCCTCGAGGTCGGGCCCGGCCTAAACGCCAACTTGCGGTGGTTAGAGGGGCTATAGCCCCCATAACCACCGCAAGTTCGGTCTGGTCGTCGTTCGGGTGTCGTTGGGTTACATCA
>DASQUY010000595.1:0-4121 GCA_035641055.1 Acidimicrobiales bacterium
CACCCCATCGACAACGTCACCGCCCGCTTCCTGTCGCGCACGCTCGACTCCGAGGAGGCCGAGGCTGCCGAGGTCGTGATCATCCAACTGGACACGCCGGGCGGGCTGGTCGACGCCATGCGGGACATGGTGCGCGACATCTTCGCGTCGCCGCGACCGGTGGCGGTCTACGTCGCCCCGGAGGGGGCACGGGCCGCCAGCGCCGGGACCTTCATCACCGCCGCCGGCGGCGTGGCCGCGATGGCGCCGGCCACCAACATCGGCGCGGCCGCGGTGGTGGGGGGTCAGGGCGAGGACCTGCCGGAGACCCTGGGCGAGAAGGCCACGCAGGACGCCAGGGCGTTCATGCGGTCGATCGCCGAGCGGCGCGAGCGCAACGTCGAGGCCCTCGAGGCGACGGTGCTCGAGGCCACGGCGTACTCGGCCGTGGAGGCGGAGCGCGAGGGCATCACCGACCTCGTCGCCGACGACGTGCCCGACCTCCTGGAGCAGATCGATGGCATGCCCGTGCCGACCGGCGAGGAGGACGTGAACGTCACGGTCGACACCGACGGCCTGCCGGTGCGCTCCGTGGGGCTGAACCTGGTCGAGCAGTTCATGTCGTTCGTGGCCAATCCCAACATCGCCTTCCTGCTCGTCTCGCTCGGGAGCCTCGCCATCTTCGTCGAGCTGCTCAACTTCGGGATGATCATCCCCGGGGTGCTCGGGGTCGTGATGCTCGTCCTGGGGTTCACCGGAGTGGGCCAGCTCCCGTTCTCGTGGGGCGGCGTCGCCCTGATCATCCTCGCCATGGTGTTCTTCGTGGCGGAGGCGCAAGCACCGGGCCTGGGCGTCTTCGGGGGCCTGGGCGCAGTCACGTTGATCCTGGGCGGCCTGTTCCTCGTCGGGTTCTTCGGGAGCCCCGAGGTCCCGGGCTCGCCCAGTGTGCGGGTGAGCCGCTGGCTTCTGGTCGGAGTTGGGATCGCGGCCGGACTGGGCGTGGTGTGGCTGGCGCGGGAGTTCCAGAAGGCCCGGGGCGGGCCGGGCTACGTCAGTCCCGTCGCCCGCGAGGCCATGATCGGGCAGGTGGCCACGGTCACCCGGCGCCTGGATCCCAAGGGCGAGGTGCACTTCGCCGACGAGTTCTGGGAGGCGACGCTGCCGCCGGGTCAACGGGCCGAGGAGGGGACGTCGGTCTGGGTGGTCGACGTTCAGGGTTACCAGGTGACGGTCGTGCCGGTCGAGGAAGGTGCCGAGGCGTCGGTGGCCGGGACGACATGGCCGGCGAGCCCGGCGGCGCCGACCGCACCACCACCATCAGACACACCTCAAGAGGGAGGGGAAGATGGCGATCATCAACTTCGTCAGGGACTATGAGCGGCTCGCCCGCTTCAAGTTCGGGCGCTTCCAAGGCATGAAGGGCCCCGGCCCGGTCATCGCCATACCGATCATCCACCAGATCCGCAAGGTCGACACGCGCACCGAGGTGGTCGACATCCCGCAGCAGACCAACATCACCAAGGACAACGCGTCGATCTCGATCGACTTCCTCGTGTTCATGCGGGTCGACATCAACGAGGCGCAGAAGGCCGTGATGGAGGTCGAGGACTACTCGGTGGCGGTCGCTGGCCTGGCGACCACGACCCTGCGGGCGGTCGTTGGCGACATCGCCCTCGACGACGTGCTGTCGCAGCGGGAGCGGATCAACGAGGCCATCCGCCTGCGGCTGGACGCCGAGACGACGCGCTGGGGCATCAGGGTCACCAACGTCGAGATCCGCGAGATCGACCCGCCCCGGGAGATCCAGGAGTCGATGAACCGGCAGATGTCGGCCGAGCGGCTGCGGCGCGCGGCCATCCTCGAGGCGGAGGGGGCCAAGCAGTCGGCCATCCTCCGGGCCGAGGGGTCCAAGCAGTCGGAGATCCTCAACGCCGAGGGCGACCAGCAGGCAGCGGTGCTCCGCGCCCAGGGCTTCGCCGAGGCGCTGCAGCGGATCTACGACGTCGCCCGCACCGTCGACCCGAACACGATGCGGCTCCAGTACCTGGAGGCGCTCAAGTCGGTGGGGCAGGGCCCCTCGACCAAGTTCGTCTTCCCGATGGAGTTCACGGACCTGGTCGGAACGCTCGCCAGCGGCCGCCAACCCAACGGCTCCCGCGGGAACGAGTAGGCCAACGAGCGCTGAACCGAGATTGCGACAGCAGCGGGCCTAGAGGGCCCGTTTCTGCCGCAATTTCCCGGGAGAGACCGTGCTCGTCAGGGACGCAACCGTCGCTGACTGGCCCGCGATCTGGCCGTTCCTCCATCGCATCGTCGGGGCGGGCGACACGTTCACCTGGGACCGAGACGTGGACGAAGACGAGGCCCGTGGCCGCTGGCTCCACGGGCCGCCCGGCCGCACCTTCGTCGCGGTCGATGCGGAGGGGGCCATCGTCGGGACCGCCGAGATGCATCCCAACCAGGGCGGCCCGGGCGCGCACGTCGCCAACGCCGGGTTCATGGTCGACCCGGACCACGCCGGGCGCGGCGTCGGCCGCGCCCTCGTGGAGCACGTGCTCGCCGAGGCCCGCCACGACGGCTACCGGGCGATGCAGTTCAACGCCGTGGCGGCGTCCAACCCCCGCGCCGTCGCGCTGTACCGCTCGCTGGGCTTCGACGTGCTGGCCACCGTGCCCGAGGGTTTCGAGCACCCGGTGGAGGGCTACGTCGGGCTGCACATCATGTACCGCCGACTCTGACACACCGCGGCCCGCCTCCACCCCGGGACGGGCGGCCTGTACGTGGTGTAGGATTGTCGACAATCGACAACCATGCACACCGATCGGGGTCGCCGTGCTGTCACCTCTCCTCACCCAGGCCACGGGCGTCGTCGCCGTCCGGGGCGAAGGCGCCTACCTGTACGGTCCGGACGGCGAGCGCTACCTCGATCTCACGTCCGGGATCGGCGTCACCAGCACGGGCCACTGCCACCCCCGCGTCGTGGCGGCGGCGCAGGCCCAGACGGCCACGCTGATCCACGGCCAGTACACGACCGTGCTGCACCCGCCCCTCGTGGAGCTGAGCGAGAGGCTCGAGAGCGTCATGCCGGCGGGGATCGACTCGTTCTTCTACGCCAGCGCCGGCACCGAGGCGGTCGAGGCCTCGCTCCGGCTGGTGCGCCAGGCGACGGGGCGCCCGAACGTCGTCGTCTTCCAGGGGGGCTTCCACGGCCGGACGATGGCCTCGCTGTCGATGACGACCTCGAAGACCGCGCTGCGGGCCGGGCTCCAGCCGCTGATGCCGGGCGTGGTCGTCGCCCCCTTCCCCGACGCCTTCCGGTACGGCTGGGACGAGGACGAGACGGTCCGCTTCTGCCTGCGGGAGCTGGACCACCTGCTCGCCACTCAGACGGCGCCCGACGAGACCGCGGCCGTCTACCTCGAACCGGTGCTCGGCGAGGGCGGCTACGTCCCGGTGCCGCCCGCGTTCGCCCGTGGCCTGCGCCAGCGTTGCGACGCCCACGGCATGCTGCTCGTCGCCGACGAGATCCAGACCGGTGTCGGGCGGACGGGGCGGTTCTGGGGCCACGACCACTTCGGCGTCGCGCCCGACGTGGTTATCAGCGCCAAGGGCCTCGCCAGCGGCTTCCCGCTGTCCGTGGCCGGCGCACCGCGAGAGCTCATGGTGCGGGGCCGCCCGGGCTCCCAGGGCGGCACCTATGGGGGCAACGCGGTCGCCTGCGCGGCGGCGCTGGCGACCCTCGACGTGGTCGAGGAGGAGGGCCTGGTCGAGCGAGCGGCGGCGCGGGGCGAACAGCTCCTGGCCGGCCTGCGAGCCGCGGTTGGCGATCACGCGGCGGTCGGCGACCTGCGGGGTCGGGGCTTGATGGTCGGGGTCGAGCTCGTCGACGGCGAGGGGCGGCCCGACGGCGACCTGGCGTCGGCCGTGCTGCGCCACGCGTCGGATCTCGGGCTGCTCCTGCTTCCCTGCGGCGCTTACGGTCAGGTGGTGCGCTTCATCCCCCCGCTCGTCGTGAGCGAGGAGCAGGTGGACGACGGCATCGCCCTCTTCGCCGACGCCCTCAACAAAGCGGCAGTAGGCCGATGAAGATCACCGGCATCCACCCGACTCCCGTGTGCGTCCCCCTGGTCGAGGACGAGCTC
>DASQUY010000596.1:0-2839 GCA_035641055.1 Acidimicrobiales bacterium
ACCTCGGCCACTACGTCGCCGGCAACCTCGCCGCCCGCCACAACATCGCCGTCCGCCTCGACAACTCCCCCGGCAACGGCATCACCGCCACCATCGGACTCCCCCCCGAACTCCTCACCACCGAACCCCCGGGCGGCGCCCCGGTCACGCCCCCCCACGGCATGCGTACCGCCCGTGCTCCGGCCCCCGCCCTTGCCGGGGCGACCAGCAGCTTGCCGCCGCCCGCCAGCCCCGCCCCCGAGCCGCCACCGACCGTGTCGGCGGGCCGCACCCAGAGCGGGCTGGCCAAGCGGGCACCGAGAACGGGCGGCAACGGCGGCGCCGCACCGGGGCCCGGCCCGGGCGACGACCTGCTGGCCGCTCTCAGCCGCCACAGCGCCAACCTGCAGGAGGGCCGGCCGTTCACCGACCCCGGGTCGGTGCGGCGGACGACGGCCGGGCCGCCACCCGCTCCGCCGCTGCCGGCTCCGCCACCGCCTGCCGACCCGCCGCCGTCCGCTCCGCCGCCGCCTTCTGGCCCGCTACGCGGTGCGGCCCCGCGGCCGTGGCGCCGCGCCACCGGCGAGCAACCGGTCGCGCCGCCGGTCACCCCACCGCCGGGCGCGCCGTCCGGATCAACCACCAGCAGTGGGCTCACCCGGCGCGTGCGCGGTGCCCAGATGCCCGACACGAGCCCTCCGTCGCTGCGGCGCACCACGGGCGAGCATCCGGCGACCGGCCCGACGCCGAACGCCGACCGCCCCGGCGCCCCGCCGGCGGATTCACCCGAGCCGACGCACCGAGCCGACGACGTCTACGGCTTCCTGTCGTCCTTCACCGCGGGCGTCCAGCGGGGCCTCGACGAGACCCGCGAGCGGGGTGCACCCCGCGACGACCGGCAATAGTGGTTACCCCAGCTTCAGTCGTTACCCCAGCTTCGTCAGGGAGCGCCTGAGGTTGCGGACGGCCTGCTGGGTGCGTTGCTCGTTCTCGATGAGAGCGAACCGCACGTAGCCCTCCCCGCCCGGGCCGAACCCGACGCCCGGCGAGGTGGCCACCTGAGCCTCCCGCACCAGCATCGAGGCGAACTCCACCGAGCCCATGTCCCGGTACGGCTCGGGGATCGGCGCCCAGGCGAACATCGTGCCGCGGGGTCGCGGGACTGCCCAGCCAATGCGGTGCAGACCGTCGATCAGCACGTCGCGGCGCCGCTGGTAGGTCTCGCGCACCTCCTTCGGCGTGTCGGACGCCTCGTTGAGCGTGACGATGGCGGCGATCTGGATCGGCTGGAACGTGCCGTAGTCGAGGTACGACTTGAGCTTGGCCAGCGCCTGCACCACCTCGGCGTTGCCCGCCAGGAAGCCCACACGCCATCCGGCCATCGAGAACGACTTGGTCATCGTGTAGAGCTCGACCGCGCACTCCTTGGCGCCCTCGGCCTGGAGGATCGACGGCGGCTCGAAGCCGTCGTAGCCCAAGTCGGCGTAGGCGTTGTCGTGCACGACGACGACCTCGCGCTCGCGGGCGAAGTCGACCACCTGCTGGAAGAACTCCAGGTTCACCGTCGCCGTCGTCGGGTTGTGGGGGAAGCTCAGGACGATGACCCGCGGCTTGGGCCAGGAGTACTCGTAGGCCTCGCGGACTCCCTCGATGAAGTTGCCGTCGGTCGACATCGGGATCTCGCGGGCGGATGCGCCGGCGAAGAGGGGGGCGAAGATGTGGATCGGGTAGGACGGCGACGGCACGAGGGCGGCGTCGCCGGGGCCGAGCAGCACCCACATGAGGTGCGAGTAACCCTCCTTGGCCCCGATGGTCGTGATCACCTCGCGCTCCGGGTCGAGCGTGACGCCGAAGCGACGCAGGTAGAGGTCGGCCAGCGCTTGGCGCAGCTTGGGGATGCCCCGGCTGGCAGAGTAGCGGTGGTTGCGGGTGTTGTGCGCCGCCTCGCACAGCTTCTCGACCGCCAGCTGTGGCGACGGCAGGTCGGGATTGCCGAAGCCGAAGTCGATGACGTCGTGGCCGGCGCGCCGGGCCTCCATCTTCAGACCGTCGATGATCGCCAAGACGTATGGGGGCAGCCCGGTGATGCGGCGGAACTCCATGGTCGGCAGGGTAGCCGCGGGTGGTCGCTCGACCCCGCGCCATACTTGTGGCCGGTGACCTCCCCCATCGACGTCGTCATCGAGATCCCGCGCGGCAGCCGCAACAAGTACGAGTTCGACCACGAGCGGGGGATCTTCCGGCTCGACCGCCGGCTGTTCACCGCCACGGCCTATCCCGCCGACTACGGCTACGTTCCCGAGACCCTGTCCGAGGACGGCGACCCGCTCGACGCCCTCGTGCTGCTCGACGAGCCCACGTTCCCCGGATGCTGGGTCAGCGCCCGTCCCGTGGGGGTCTTCTGGATGGAGGACGACAAGGGTCCCGACGCCAAGCTGCTGTGCGTGCCGGCCGGCGACCCCCGGTGGGAGCAGATGTCCGACATCGCCGACCTGCCCCCCTTCCTGCTCGACGAGATCGAGCACTTCTTCGAGGTCTACAAGGTGCTGGAGCCCAACAAGCACTCCAACGTCCGCGGTTTCGAGGGGGCCGGCGCGGCCGTGGCGGAGATCGAGGCCTGCCGCGACCGCTACGCGCACACCGACTGAGTGCTCCCCACCGGAAATACGCTGACGTTTCGCCGGCCAGCGACGCCGCTCGCGGCGTCCTCGTCCTCGCCGCATCGCAAGGTATGCGCCTTCGTCCTGCGTCCTTGCGAGCGACGCCGCTGACTCGCCGAAACAGCCGACCGTATTTCCGGTGGCGAGCACTGAGCGAAAGCGCTCAGGCGCCGGCCTCGCGGCCGGCGAGCAGCGCCGCG
>DASQUY010000597.1:0-4837 GCA_035641055.1 Acidimicrobiales bacterium
GGATCGGGGCCAGGACGGGCTCGGTCAGGCTGTCGAACACGTCGAAGATGGTCTGGTAGGTGGTGCCGGGCGTGGGCGGGAACCAGCTCATGATGATGCGGACGAAGACGAGGAGCAGATAGAGCTGGATCGCGATGCAGACGATGACCACAGGTTGGCGGCTCCGGGCGGAAGGGTGACGTTCTAGGACTCGTAGCCCCGCTCGCGGAGGCGGCGCCTCTCCTCGAGCGAGACCTCGACGTCGCTGCGCGTCAGAAGATAGACGTGGTTCGCCACCCGCTCCATTTGCCCACCCAGCCCGTAGCACAGGCCGCTGGCGAAGTCGATTATGCGGCGGGAGAGATCACGCTCCACGCCCTGCAGGTTGACGATGACGGGCACGCCCACCTTGAACTTGTCGGCGACCTCCTGGGCATCGTTGAACGACTTCGGCCCGACCACGAACGGCTTGGCGGTCGCACCGGTGAGCGGGCGGACGACCCCACCGCGGCCTCGGCGCTCGGCGTCCCCCGCCGGGCGCGCCTTGCCCGGCTCGGGGCCAGCCCGGGCCCGGACCGCCGGCCCACGGCCGTGGCCGTTGCCGTTCCCCGTGGAGTCCTCGGCGGCCGACGGCGACAGCGTGCGGACGGCACGGCCGGCGTCGACGTCGCCCGGCGGCGGAGCCGCGGCCCGCGCCCCCGGGCGCGGCGACGAAGGGCGCGGCGGAGCGGCCGCTGGCGCCGGTGCGTGCTCACCGGCGACATCGAAGTCGTCGTACTCCTCGTCGGGCCCCAGCCCCAGGTAGAGCATCGCTTTGCGCCACATCGATGCCATCAGTCCTCCACGGCCGTGTTCCCCTAGTGTCGCGCTCTCGGTGATCCATGGCGCGGATGAGGGCGCGGATGACCGCGCGGATCCGGCCGGGGGCCGAAGAGGTCGCGGCCGACCCGCACGATCGTGGCGCCCTCCTCCACCGCCACCTCCAAGTCATCGGACATGCCCATCGACAGCTCGCGCAGGCCGAGCCGCTGCGCCAACTCGGACAGCGCCCGGAACGACGGGCGGGCGGCCTCTGGGGGGCCGGCCGGCGCGATCGTCATGAGGCCGCGCACGTCGAGGCCGGCCGCGACCAGCCCGTCGACCAGCCCCGGCGTCGCCTCCGGCGGGCAGCCGGCCTTGGTCGGCTCGCCCGACGTGTTGACCTGCACGAGGACAGCGGCCCGCGGGGCGAGCCGCGCGATCTCGGCACCCAGCGGCAGCCGGTCGACGCTGTGCCACAGCGCCACGTGCGGCGCCACCTTGCGCACCTTGTTGCGCTGCAGCCGTCCGACGAAGTGCCACGACGGCGTAGCGGCCGGGTCCTGCCCGCGGAGCTCCGCCGCCTTGGCGACCATCTCCTGGGCGTAGCTCTCGCCGATGTCGGCCAGCCCGGCGTCGACCGCAGCCCGCACCGCGTCGACACCGAAGCCCTTGGTCACGGCCACCACCCGCACCGCGCCGGGATCCCCGCCCGCCTTCTCGATGCGCTCGCGCACGGCCGCCAACCGGTCCCGTACCTCGAAGGCTCGCGGGCGCTCGCTCACTGCAGCCATACCACCATGGCGTGGCGGGCCGTGTCGCCGCGAGCCCGGTGCGAGAACATCGCCGGGACGCTGCAGCCGGTGCACGCGGGGCTCGTGCGCATGATCTCGGCCCCGGCGGCCTGCAGCGCCGAGGCCACGGCCGTCGGCATGTCGAGCGCCGGACGGCCACCCGACGTGGTGGCGCGCACGCCGTCCCCGTAGCGGACGGCCACCCGGTCGAGATCGGCGGCGCCGAACTCGTAGCAGCAGGGGTGGATGCAGGGCCCGATCACGGCCCGGACCCGGACGGCACCGGCCCGCCGCATGGCGTCCACGGCAGCCTCGACGACACCTGCGGCCAGCCCCCGCCAGCCGGCGTGGACGGCGGCCACCACGCCCTCGTCGGCGATCAGCGCCACCGGGGCGCAGTCGGCGGTGTGGACGGCGAGCGCCGCGCCCGGGACGGCGGTGACCGCAGCGTCGGCGTGGGTGCCGGCCGCCGCCCCCGGCGCCCCGACGCTCACCACCCGCCGGCCATGCTCCTGGCGCAGCCACGTCCAGGGCAGCGGGACCACGTCCCGGCGCCGCTCGTCCAGGAGCTCGGCGGGCTGACCGACCGCGAGGTCTCCGTCGGCGGCGGAGGTGAACCGGACCCCGGCGGTGTGGCCGGACGGGAGGGCAACGGCGAGGGCCAGCGGCCGGGCCCCCATTCCCGAGGACTCCCCCCGACTACTTGAGGAACGACGGCACGTCGAACTCGTCGTCCTCGAGCTCCAGATCGTCCAGCGAGGACGAGGCCGCCGGGACCGGGCTGAGGCCGCCGGTGGTGTCGTCGAGCGAGGACTCCCTCCGCGTCGTCGAACCGTTGCCGGCCCGGGTGCGCACCGCCGCCTTGCCCGTCGGGTCGCGGTCGTCCCAACGGTCGAAGCCCGCGGCGATGACCGTGACGCGCACCTCGTCGCCCATCTCGTCGTCGATGATCGAGCCGAAGATGATGTTGGCGTCGGGGTGGGCGACGCCGTGGATCACCTCGGCAGCCTCGTTGACCTCGAACAGCCCGAGGTCGCTGCCGCCGGCGATGGTGAGCAGGATGCCGCGAGCACCCTCGATCGAGGCCTCCAGCAGCGGGCTCGAGATGGCGTTGCGCGACGCCTGCAGCGACCGGCCCTCGCCCGAGCCGTAGCCGATGCCCATGAGCGCCGACCCGGCGTTGCTCATGATCATCTTCACATCGGCGAAGTCGGTGTTGATGAGGCCGGGCGTGGTGATGAGGTCGGTGATGCCCTGGACGCCCTGGAGCAGCACCTCGTCGGCCATCTTGAAGGCGTTGACCATCGACGTCTTCTCGTTGGACACGCTGAGCAGACGGTCGTTGGGGATGACGATGAGCGTGTCGACCTTCTCCTTGAGGTGCTGGATGCCCTGCTCGGCCTGGACGGCGCGGCGCCGCCCCTCGAACGAGAACGGGCGCGTCACGACCCCGATCGTCAGGGCGCCCACGCTCTTGGCGATCTCGGCCACCACCGGGCCACCCCCAGTGCCGGTCCCGCCCCCCTTGCCGGCGGTGATGAACACCATGTCGGCACCCTTGAGGATCTCCTCGATCTCCTCGCGGTGCTCCTCCGCAGCCTGCCGGCCGACCTCGGGATCGCTGCCAGCCCCCAGCCCGCGCGTCAACTCGCGGCCGATGTCGAGCTTCGCATCGGCATCGCTCATCAGCAGCGCCTGGGCGTCGGTGTTGATGGCGATGAACTCGACCCCCTTCAACCCGGCGTCGATCATGCGGTTCACGGCGTTGACGCCGCCACCCCCGATCCCGACCACCTTGATCACGGCCAAATAGTTCTGCGGATTGCCGGCCATGGGTCGTCCCACCTCCACCATCAGGGGGTTTGTCGGGGAGAATTGTCCTGCTCGGCACCGCCAAGTACCGGGCAGGCTTGCAGAAAGTACCAGGTGCCGAAGCCCAGCGACGGCGCCCTCAGCCTCAAGTGGAGGTCGATACTTTTCCTCAACCTCTGGTTGTTCTCGCAGCCTACGAACACGTCTGGTGACGGGTCAAGGCCGGACTTGTCGGAACTCGCACATCCAACACCGCGAGGCAGGCGGTATCCACGTCGGCGAGGACCGCCTCCACCGCTACGACCTTGTCGTCGAGCTCCTCGGTGGTGCCGAACCGGATCGTCCCTCCGCTCGCCAGAGAGGCATCGAGCTCCGTCGACACGGAGACGACGTCGCCCAGCCCCCCATCGTTCGGGCCGGGCAGACGCTCGGTGACCGCCCGCAGCACTACGACCGCGCCCCGCGCGTTCGTGTCCAGCTGCTCGCCCTCGACGATCCGGCCCCGGACCCCCGTCAGCTCGGGCAGGTCCGCCGGGGGCTCAGCGGTCACCTCGAGGACGCGTCCCGACGGGTCGACCAGGGCGCCGCGCCCCTCGGCCACGCCGACCACGGCCAGCGGCCTGCGCTCGGTCACCTCGATCTCGACGGTGCCCGGCCAGTGACGGGCGACGGCGGCCTGGTCGATCCACGGCAGCTCCTCGATGCGGGCCGCGGCCTGGGCGGCGTCGACGCCGAGCATCGTGTCGCCGGGCTCGATCGCGGCTGCCTGGCGCACGTCGGGGGTCCCGGTGCGACGGGCGCCCCGCACGTCGACCCGGTCGACGTCGAGCAGGGGCGACTGCGTGGCGGCCGCCGCCCCCACGAGCACCGCCACGACGCCGAGCGCCACCGTGGCCCGCTTGAGTCGGCGCTGGCCCTGGTCGCGGCGGACGGCCACCCGTCGCGACCGCATGCGGGGATCGACGACGATCTGGCCGGTCATGCCTCAACCCTCAACCTCTAGTTGAGGTTCACGTTGAGGCTTATGGTCGTCGAACCCGACGAGGCGGGTCTCCGGCCGGAGGTCCACCCCTGCTCGCTCCCGCACCCGCCGCCGCACGACCTCCATGAGCGCCCGGAGGTCGTCGGCCGAACCCCCTCGGTCCGCCTGGAAGAAGTTGGCGTGCTTGGGAGATACCTCCGCCGAACGCAGCCGCAGGCCCTTGCAGCCGGCGGCGTCGATCAGCCGCCCGGCGGAGTCACCCGGCGGGTTGGTGAAGACGGAGCCCGCGTTCTGGCCGCCCGGCTGGTTGGCCCGCCGCCAGGCGACGACCTCGGCGATCTCGCGCTCGCCCGCGGCGCGGTCCCCGGGGCGCAGGGCCAGGGTGGCCGACACGACCACGTGGGAGGGGCCGACGGCGGAGCAGCGGTAGCCGAGCTCGAGCCGGCTCGCGGGCACGACCCGGTCCGTCACG
>DASQUY010000598.1:0-3763 GCA_035641055.1 Acidimicrobiales bacterium
GCGTGGGCGCTGTCGCCGTGCAGCGACGCCCGCCGCGCCGCCCGCCAGGAGCGGCCGCTGTGGTGGTGCAGCCGGTGGACCGCGTAGCCCCCGGCTCCGTTGGCCCGCAGGTCCTCGAGGCCGCCGAGCCGCTCCTCGAGGTCGCCGTAGAGCTGGGCGTTGACCTCGCGCTCGGCCTCCCGGGCGGTCACGGCCGCCACGCGCAGCCGGATCATCACGGCCGCGCCGCCGACGGCCGTCACCGCCAGGATGAGCCCCGACCACGGGTTGATCACCGACGCCACGACGAGCATGCCGACGATCAGGGCTACGTTCCCGGCGATCTCGACGGCGATGCCCGCGAAGAACACGACCATCGCCTCGACGTCGCCGTCGATGCGCTCGATGAGCTGGCCCGGGCTGTGCCGGCCGTGCCACGCCTGCTCGAGGCGCAGCGCGTGGGCCGCCAGCCGCTCGCGCAGGCGGTTGCCCGCTCGCCATGCCAACCGCACCGACCCCCAAACGACGCCCAGCCCCAGCGCCTCGCTGACCAGCGCGACAATGACGTACGCCAGCGCCAGCCGCGTGAGCGTCGAGACCGGACGGCCGGCGATGGCGTCGTCGGCGAAGCGTCCGAGGAGGAGGGGGAGGCTGAGCCGCAGCACCATGGACGCGCTGAGGACGGCGAACACACCTGCCAGGGGCTTCGCCTCGGAACGCAGCGTGGCGGCGAGCAGGCGCGCCGCACCTCGGGAGGGTCGCGGCATGGGCATCCGACGCTACGTTCCGGAGGCACCGCCGCCCGAGCGATTTTCGGACCGCGGGCCCCGGCCCCGGCTCGGGCGGAAACCCGATGCCTCGGGACTGGACCGAGCCGAGGGGCTAGTCTCAACAGGACACGGGTGTACTGATCGCGGAGGGGTGAGCGATGAGACGAAGGATCCTGTGGACGCTGCTCGTCGTCCTGGCGGTGGCGGTGGGCAGCCTCGCCGGATCGCCCGCTGATGCCGATCGCCCGCCCGCGGGGGAGCCGCTCCGGCCGATCGTGTTCGTGCACGGGGGATCGGGGTCGGGGGCGCAGTTCGACACCCAGGCCCTGCGCTTCACCAGCAACGGCTACCCGGCCGACCTGATCCACGTGCACGAGTACGACTCGACCTTCGGCCTCGCCACGATGGCCGAGGTGCAGGCCGGCCTCGACGCCCTCATCGACGAGGTCCTGGCCGAGACCGGGGCCGACGGCGTCGACCTGCTGGGGCACTCGCTCGGGACCGCCGTGTCGCAGGGCTATCTGTCCACGCCCGAGCGGGCCGCCAAGGTCGCGCACTACGTCAACATCGACGGGCGCCCGGCCGGCGCCTCGCCCGGCGGCGTCGAGACGCTGGCCGTGTGGGGCGAGGGCAACCAGGCCGACGAGATCGTCGGCGCCGAGAACTACTACGCGCCCGACCAGTCCCACGTGCAGGTGGCGACCTCCGCCGAGACGTTCGAGCAGATCCACCGGTTCTTCACCGGGGAGGACCCGACGACGACCGACGTCGTGCCCGAGCCGCCGGGCCGGATCCGCCTGTCGGGGGAGGCCAACCTCTTCCCCCAGAACGAGGCGGCCGAGGGGTTCACGCTGCGGATCCACGAGATCGACGGCCGCACCGGCGAGCGTACGAAGCCCCGGCCGGAGGCGACGTTGGAGATCGGCCCGGACGGGGCGTGGGGGCCGTTCAAGGCCCACGGGCGCAAGCACTACGAGTTCGAGCTCGAGCGCACCGACGGGTCCTTCCACCACATCTACTTCCAGCCGTTCCTGCGCAGCGACCACCTGGTCCGTCTGTTGACCACGCGCCCGGGGGAGGGGCTCGACCTGCTCCGCCAGCCGAGCGAGGTGTCAGGCGGGCTCGGCGTCATCCGCTACAAGGAGATGTGGGGCGACCAGGGGGCCGACAACGACACCCTGGAGATCAACGGTGTCAACGTCCTCAGCTCGGCGACTGCGCCCCGCAGCGCCCGGGTCAACGCCATGTTCGTCTTCGACGACGGCGTCGACGGCGTGACCGATCTCAGCGCGCCGGTGCAGCCCTGGTTCTCGATCTCGTTCCTCTCGGCGGCCGACCTGGTCATCCCGGCGGCCGAGCCCCCCGACGGAACCACCCGGGTGGAGATGGTGGCCCGGGCCGGCGACGGCGACCCAGAGGTCATCAACATCCCCAACTGGAACACGGCGAACCACACCGTCACGCTCAACTTCCGCGACTTCCAGCAGGAGCCGGAGGCTCTCCGCGGCCCGTTCGGGTAGCGGTCACGGCATCACTCGACTGCGCTAGAGTTGCCGGGCCTCGGGCTGACATGGGTGGTGCTGCTGCACCCAGCCCGGTGACGCACCCGCCGGCGGGCCCGTTCCGCCGGCTCACCGACGACGTCATCAGGGAGTGAACCCCATGTCCATCCTTCGTGAGGGCGACTTCAAGGTCGCCGACCTGGCCCTGGCCGCCTGGGGCCGCAAGGAGATCGAGCTGGCCGAGGTCGAGATGCCCGGCCTCATGGCCGTGCGCGCCGAGTTCGCCGACGCCCAGCCGCTGGCGGGCGCCCGCATCACCGGCTCGCTGCACATGACTGTCCAGACCGCGGTGCTCATCGAGACGCTCCGCGCCCTCGGGGCCGAGGTCCGCTGGGCGTCGTGCAACATCTTCTCCACGCAGGACCACGCCGCCGCCGCCGTTGCGGTCGGCCCCGACGGCACCCCCGACGCGCCCCGGGGCGTGCCGGTGTTCGCCTGGAAGGGCGAGACGCTGGAGGAGTACTGGTGGTGCACAGAGCAGGCCCTGCGCTGGCCCCGGGGCGACGGCACCACGGCCGGGCCCGACATGATCCTCGACGACGGCGGCGACGCCACGCTGCTCGTCCACAAGGGCGCCGAGTACGAGAAGGCCGGCGCCGTGCCCGACGCCACCGACGACGACCCCGACGAGTGGAAGGTCATCGTCGGCCTGCTCCAGCGATCACTGGCCGAGGACCCGGGCCGCTGGACCGCCATCGCCGGCGGCGTCAAGGGTGTCACCGAGGAGACCACCACGGGCGTCCACCGGCTCTACCAGATGCACGAAGCCGGGCAGCTGCTGTTCCCGGCAATCAACGTCAACGACTCGGTCACCAAGTCGAAGTTCGACAACCTCTACGGCTGCCGCCACAGCCTGGTCGACGGGATCAACCGGGCGACCGACGTGATGCTCGGCGGCAAGGTCGCAGTGGTGTGCGGCTACGGCGAGGTCGGCAAGGGCTGCGCCCAGTCGTTGCGCGGCCAGGGGTGCCGGGTGATCGTCACCGAGGTCGACCCCATCTGCGCCCTGCAGGCGGCGATGGAGGGCTACGAGGTCACCACGCTCGAGCGGGTGATCGAGGTGGCCGACATCTTCGTCAGCGCCACGGGCAACAAGGGGATCATCTCCGCAGAGCACATGGCCCGGATGAAGCACAACGCGATCGTCGGCAACATCGGCCACTTCGACAACGAGATCGACATGGCCGGGCTCGCCCGCATGAGCGACGTGCAGAGGGTGGAGATCAAGCCGCAGGTGCACGAGTGGGTGTTCCCCGACGGGCACTCGATCATCGTCCTGTCCGAGGGCCGGCTCCTGAACCTCGGCAACGCCATGGGCCATCCGAGCTTCGTGATGTCGATGAGCTTCACCAACCAGGTGCTCGCGCAGATCGAGCTGTTCGGCAAGACCGACGACTACCCGCTCGGCGTGTACGTGCTGCCCAAGCAGCTCGACGAGAAGGTGGCCCGCCT
>DASQUY010000599.1:0-3595 GCA_035641055.1 Acidimicrobiales bacterium
GGGGCGGTCTCCAGTGTGGTCGGCGCGGCCGTGGTCGGGGTCGTGCTGGGCGGCTGCGTCGCCGGGGGCTGTGTCGTTGTGGTGGTCGTGGAGGTGGTCGTGCTCGTGGTCGTGCTCGTCGGCGGGTTGTCGTTGTTTCCACCCCCGCTCCCGCCCTGGCCCGGCTGCTCCCCACCGAACGCGACCGCGGGCCGACCAACCAGCAGCGCCAGCGCCACCATCAGCGTGACGACACGGCGGACCTCGGGCCGTCCGCCGCGTGTTGATCTACCTGCGGTCATGCCCTCCCACCTTGCCGGCCCCCAGCCGGGGAGACTTTACCTCTGCCCTGCGTGGACAGGTGGAGGCTACATCTCACCAGATGAATGGGGCGTGAACCAGTCGTGGTCCGCCCCGCGTCACTCCTGGTGGCCGGGGCAGCTCACGGTGGTCCGCCCCGCGATCCGCCGGACCTCCAGGGCGGCGGCGTCGTGCGGGCACAGGCCGTCCCGTGCCAGCGCCTGTCGGGCATCCCCAGTGTGGCTCCCGCCGCGCGCCGCCAACTCGGCGAGGGTGGTCCCGATGGCTCGGTGGAGACGGGCCAGCTCGACCCGCGTCAGGCCCCCGGCGGCGCGTGCTGGATCGAGGCCGGCCCGGAACAGGATCTCGTCGGCCAGCAGGTTGCCGATGCCGGCAATCCGGGCCTGGTCCCGCAGCCGAGCCTTGAGCGGCGCCGCGCTCCCCCGCAGGGCCTCACGCACGTCGGCACGGGTCGCATGCCCGGCATCGGCACCGAGGCGGCCCTCGTCCGGTTCGAGCTCCACCCCGCCCAGCCGTCGCGGGTCGCGGATGCGCAGCTCGCTGCCGTCGGTGAACCGGAGCCCGAAGCGGTCCCACGCCGGCTCGTCCCGCGGGCTGGCGTGCTGCAGCCGCTCGATGACCGCGGCGCCGTCGACGAGGAGCCGTCCGGTCATGCCGAACCGCAACCCCAGCCTCGTGCGGTCGTCGAGGTCGATGATGAGCAGCTTCCCGGTCCGCCGCACACCGTCCACCGTCCGACCACTGACGGCCGCCACCACGAGCCCGGGCTCGCCCCGCTTGACGTACCAGGCATCCGGGGCGCCGACCTCCGCCACCCTGCGGCCCACTACGGCCTCGGCCTGGCACCGGTACGTCTCGACCTCGAGCATCTCGGGCACGGCCGGAGAGTAGGAGAAGCCTTCTGCCCGCGCGCACCCTCAATATCGACGGTCAGCGCGGGCAGAATGCCAGGGGAATGCCAGGGGGCTAGCTGCCCCCCACCGCGGCCAGGGCCTGATCGAGGTCCGCGATCAGGTCGTCGACGTGCTCCAGGCCCACCGAGATGCGCACCAGGCCGTCGGTGATGCCCAGATCGGCCCGCTGGGCCGGCGAGAGCTGGGAGGCGATGGTGGCGGCGTGCGACAGCAGCGTCTCCGGTCCCCCCAGCGAGATCGCGATCCGGGCCACCCGGCACGCCTCGCAGAACCGCTTGGCCGGCTCGGCGCCGCCGCCCACCTCGATCGACAGGACCGTGCCGCCCGAGGTCATCTGCCGCTTGGCCAGGTCGCGCTGGGGATGGCTGTCGAGCCCCGGGTAGTGGACGACCTCGACCCGGGGATGCTCCGCCAGGTGCTCGGCCAGCCGCTGGGCGGTGGCGCTCTGCCGCTGAACCCGCGTCGCCAGCGTGCGGATGCCGCGCAGCCCGTTCCAGGCGTCGAACGGCGACGCCTGGGCGCCGTGCATCAGGTGCCATCCCCAGACGGCGTCGACGAGCTCAGGGGGGCCGGCGATCACCCCGAGCAGGGCGTCGTTGTGGCCGGCGATGCCCTTGGTGGCGGCGTGCAGCACCAGGTCGGCCCCTAGCGACAGCGGCTGCTGCACCACCGGCGTGGCGAACGTCGAGTCGACGACCGTGAAGGGACCGGGGATCGCCGCCACCGCCTCGATGTCGGTGAGGGAGAGCGCGGGGTTCGCGGGCGTCTCGACGAACACCAGCTGCGTCCTGCCCGGCCGCACGGCGGCGGCGAACTGCTGCGGGTCGGGACCGTCGACGAACGTCACGTCGATGCCCAGGCGGGGGCAGTGGGCGTCGAAGAAGGTCGACGTGGCCGAGAACAGGTGCCGCTGCGCCACCACGTGGTCCCCCGCCGAGCACAGCCCGAGCACGGTGGTGGTGACGGCCGCCATCCCCGACGCGAACGCCAGCGCCGCCTCGGCGCCTTCGAGGGCGGCCACGGCTTCCTCGAAGTCGCGGGCTGTGGGGCTCCCGAACCGGGAGTAGAAGTGGGTGGGTCGCGTCGAACCGGTCATCGTGGCGTGGTCCTCGATGGCCGGCACCTCGTAGGTGGTCGCCGGGAACAGCACTGGGGCCAGCGACGGCCCGCCGTGGGTCCGGCCCGCCCGGATCGCCCGGGTCTCCGCCCGCCACTCGTCGGTGGGCGTCTCGTCAGCCATGGGCTGCCTCCACGCTGGTGAGGAACTCCCGGAGGATCCCGGAGAGCTGGTCGGTCTCGATGAGGAAGGCGTCGTGGCCGTGGGGGCTGTCGAGCTCGGCGTAGCGAGCGTCCACGCCCTGGTGGCGGGCGAGCTCGACGATCTCCCGCGACTGGTGCGGCGGGTACAGGATGTCGCTCGAGATGCCGACGGACAGCAGCGGCGCCCGCAGCCGGGCGAAGGCCGGCTCGTAGCCGCCCCGCCCCCGCGCCAGGTCGTGCAGGTCCATGGCTTTGGTGAGGATCAGGTAACTGTTGGCGTCGAAGCGCCGCACGAGTTTCACCCCCTGGTACTCGAGGTAGCGCTCCACCTCGAACCGCTGCCACAGCCAGAAGCCGTCCACCGGCTCGACCGTCTGGCGGCCGAACCGGGTGCTGAACACGTCGTCGCTGCGGAAGGTCATCATCGACATCATCCGGGCGGTGGCCAGCCCCTCGTGCGGGCCGTCGCCCGGCCGGGCGTCGTAGTACTCGCCGCCGCGCCAGCGGGGGTCCATGCGGATCGCCCGCCGGCCGCTGCTCCACCAGCCGATCTGCTGGGCGCTGGCCGCGGCCGCGGTGGCGATCGGCACCAGCGCCCCCACCCGGTCCGGGTACATCACGCCCCACTCCAGCACCTGCATCCCCCCCATCGACCCCCCGACGACGACCGCCCAGCGGTCGATGCCGAGGTGGTCGGCCACGGTCGCCTGCGTCCGCACCATGTCCCGGATCGAGACGACCGGGAAGCGCGAGGCCCAGGGCCGCCCGTCGTCCGGGTGGGGGGAGGCGGGGCCGGTCGATCCCTGACAGCCGCCCAGCACGTTGACGCACACCACGAAGTAGCGGTTGGTGTCGACCGCGCGCCCCGGCCCGATCGCGCCCTCCCACCAGCCGGGTGTGGGGTGGCCGGTGGCGAGCCCGCCGGCGGCGTGGCTGTCGCCGGTGAGGGCGTGGCAGACGAGCACGGCGTTGTCGCGGTCGGGCGATAGCTCGCCCCAGGTCTCGTAGGCGATGCTCAGGCCCTGGAGCAACCCGCCGCCCTCGAGGGCGAACGGGCGGTGGGCGGGGTACGACAGGAATCGGCGGTGGCCGGCCGGATCGCCGGGTCGCCAGGCCCCGGT
>DASQUY010000600.1:0-4034 GCA_035641055.1 Acidimicrobiales bacterium
TCACCCCTGACGCGGCGGGCCGCTCGGGACATGTCTCCCGCTCCGACGGCCGCTCGTGCCGGGCTCGCTCTCTCGCCCTTCGGGACGCTCGCTCATGCCCAGGTGACGTTAGGTGAATGACGGGGGGTCCCCGCTAGCCTCACTTCTTGACCGCTAGGTCAACCAGTACCACCACCCAACGAACGCCCGAGGCCACACAGGGGGTGCCCGATGCCGGGCTGGAACTTCGCCGAGGCCTGGGAAGTCGTCGCCGGGCGGATCCCCAACGCCCAGTGCCAGGTGCAGGGCGACCGGCGCGTCACGTGGCGCGAGTTCGACCGGCGGGCCAACGGCGTGGCCCGGACGCTCCTCGACGCCGGCGTCGTCGACCAGGACAAGGTGGCGCAGTACCTCTACAACTGCCCCGAGTACATCGAGTCGATGTTCGCAGCCTTCAAGGCCGGCCTCGTCCCCATCAACACCAACTACCGCTACCAGGACGACGAGCTGGTCTACCTGTGGGACAACGCCGACTGCGTGGCCGTCGTGTTCCACGGCGCCTTCGCCGACACCATCGAGCGCATACGTTCCCGGGTTCCCCGGGTGGCCACGTGGCTGTGGGTGGACGACGGCAGCGGGCCCCGCCCGGAGTGGGCGGTCGCGTACGAGGGAGCGGCCGCCTCGCACCCAGAGCAGGTCGAGGCGCCCTGGGGCCGGGACGGCGACCAGCTCGTCATGCTCTACACCGGCGGGACGACCGGCATGCCCAAGGGCGTGATGTGGCGCCAGGACGACCTGTTCCGCAACCTGGTGTCGCAGGTGAACCCCGTCTACAAGACGGGTGAGGCCGACCCCGCGACCGTGCGCGAGCAGGTCACGGCGGCGGGTCCCGTCGGCCTGCCGGCCTGCCCGCTCATGCACGGCACCGGCCTGTACACCCAGCTCATCTGCCTGACCCTGGGCGGCAGCGTCGTGACCCTCACGTCGCGGCGGCTCGACATCGAGGAGATGTTCGACACGATCGAACGCGAGCGGGTCAACCAGATCGCCATCGTGGGCGACGCCTTCGCCAAGCCCATGCTCCAGGCCCTCGACGAGAGCCCGGGGCGGTGGGATCTCTCCAGCCTGCTGCTCGTCGCCTCGTCCGGCGTGATGTTCAGCGAGCCGGTCAAGGAGGGCCTGCTCCGACACCATCCCGGCATGATCCTGGTCGACGCCTTCTCCTCGTCGGAGGCCGTGGGCATGGGCCAGTCGCTGTCGTCGGGCGACAACGCCTCGGACACGGCCCGCTTCATGCCGGGCGAGCACACGATCGTCGTCACCGACGACGGGCGGCGCGTCGAGCCCGGCTCGGGTGAGATCGGGCGGGTGGCGGTGGGCGGCCATCAGCCGCTCGGGTACTACAAGGATCCGGAGAAGACGGCGGCCACGTTCATCGAGTTCGACGGCCAGCGCTATGCCTGCCCCGGCGACTACGCCCGCGTGGAGGCCGACGGGACGCTCACCCTGCTGGGCCGCGGCTCGGTGGTCATCAACACCGGCGGCGAGAAGGTGTTCCCCGAGGAGGTCGAGGAGGTGCTCAAGACCTTCCCCGGCGTGCGGGACGCGGTGGCGGTGGGCGTCCCCGACGACCGCTTCGGCGAGACGGTCACGGCCGTGCTCGAGGTGGGCGAGGGCCCGGAGGTCGACGCCGACGCGGTCATCACTCACGTCCGCTCGAAGCTGGCGAGCTACAAGGCCCCCCGGCGGGTCGTCGTCATCGGCAGCATCGGCCGGGCTCCCAACGGCAAGGTCGACTACAAGCGCCTGAAGTCGTACGCCGCCGAGGCCAACGCCCGCTGACGTTCGCAGAGGGGTACGGTGCAGTGCCGTGTCCGAACCCTCCCGCGAGCTGCGCCGACGGTTCCACCAGCAGCTCGACGACATCGACGCCAAGGTGATCCACCTGTTCGCGATGGTGACCGAGGGTGTGGCGGCGGCGTCCGACTCGCTGCTCGCGGGCGACACCGCCATGGCCCGCGAGCTGACCGAGCGGGACGCGCTGGTCGACCAACTCGAGGGCGACCTCGAGCAGGTCGCCGAGCGCGAGCTCCTCATGGAGCAGCCGATGGCCGGCGACATGCGCTATCTCGTGTCGGTGCTGCGGGTCGTGCCCGAGCTGGAGCGCAGCGGGGACCTCGCCGAGCACATCGCCCAGCGGGCGGCGACCGGCCTGGCGCTGCGCCTGACGCCCACCGTGCGCGGCCTCATCCAGCAGATGAGCACGACCTGCGTCGAGATGTGGCAGGCCGCGGCTGACGCCTGGGCAGAGCGCGACGGCGAGGCGGCCGACCACCTCGACGACGTGGACGACCGCATCGACGGCCTGCACGACCAGCTCGTCGAGGAGCTCGGGCTCGCGGACATCGCCCTGCCCGACGCCCTGCAGACCACCCTCGTCGGTCGGTTCTACGAGCGCTTGGGAGACCATGCCGTGCACATCGCCGAGCGCATCCGGTACCTGGCATCGGGGACCTGACGCCCCGTCGCCCCTCCCGCCGACATTTGGTGACGCAATCCGTCGATATCCGACGGATCGCGTCACCAGAACTGGCTCTTCGCCGATTGGGCTGGTCCGGAACACCCCTCTACTGTGCCCGGCATGGCTGAACTGGGATTCGACGGCAAGGTCGCGATCATCACCGGCGCCGGCGGCGGGCTGGGGCGTTCGCACGCCCTCGAGTTGGCGCGGCGGGGTGCCCTCGTGGTGGTCAACGACCTGGGCGGTTCGGTGGACGGTACGGGCAGCGGCGCCACGGCGGCGCAGGCGGTGGTCGACGAGATCGCCGCGGCCGGCGGCGAGGCTGTGGCCAGCTACGACTCGGTGGCCACCCCCGAGGGCGGCCGGGCCATCGTGCAGACGGCGCTCGACCGCTTCGGCCGCGTCGACATCGTCATCAACAACGCCGGCATCCTGCGGGACGCGTCCTTCAAGAACATGGACGCCGACAAGCTCAACCCCGTGCTGGACGTGCACCTCAAGGGTGCCTTCCACGTCACGCAGCCCGCCTGGGAGCACATGCGGGCACAGGGCTACGGCCGCATCGTCAACACCAGCTCCGGCGCCGGCGTCTTCGGGAACTTCGGCCAGACCAACTACGGCGCCGCCAAGATGGGCCTCGTCGGCCTCACCCGGGTGCTGGCGGTCGAGGGCGCCAAGAACAACATCAAGGTCAACGCCATCGCCCCGGTCGCCAAGACCCGCATGACCGAGGACCTGCTGGGTCCGATCGCCGACCAGCTGCACCCGGAGCTGGTCACGCCGGTGGTGGCGTTCCTGGCGCACGAGGAGTGCCCCGTGACCGGCGAGGTCTACACCGTCGGCGGCGGCCGGGTCGCCAAGGTCTTCGTCGGCGTGACGAAGGGCATCGCCGATGCCGCGACCGCCGAGACAGTGCGCGACCGGTTCGCCGAGATCACCGACGAGGCGGGCTACGAGGTGCCGGCCAGCATGAACGACGAGCTCCGTCTCGCCCTCAAGTCGCTCAGCTGAGCCGGCCTCATCCCAGGCGGGCGGATCGCTCCCGTTCGCGCCGGCGCTCGGACAGGTGGTCGGCGATGCCGATGGCGGTGAACGGGAAGATGGGCGCGGGGAGCAGCGCCAGGGCGCCCGTCGCCACGACGAGCACCAGCGTGTAGACGGACGCGACCAGCACCGCCAGGGCCCGGGCCTTGACGTTGTGGTCGATGTCCATCCGCAGGGCCTTGACGCCCCCGGCGCCGAGGCCGGCGACCATGCCGGTGACGGCGTCGCCGACGATCGCCGACACCGGGATGCCGACGAGCAATGCCCATCCCATCGCCCGCAGCACGGCGCCCGGCGCGTTGGCGTGCTCCGACATGAAGGCCAGCACCACGAACACGAAGGGAACGATCGCTAGCCCCAACGCCACGGCGACCGCCGGGTTCGGGCCCCCCGGCTCGTCGGAGGCGTCGGCAACCAGCCCGGCCAGCAGCAGCCAGAAGGCCGGCACCAGCAGCAGGGTCGCCACCGTGATGGCCTTCCACTTGCGCGG
>DASQUY010000601.1:0-5305 GCA_035641055.1 Acidimicrobiales bacterium
GACGACTTCGCCGCCTTCGGCGACCCCGCCGACCCGCGGAAGCGGGCGGCGATGCTCGACGAGGCGCTGGAGGTGGTCGATGGGCTCCTGCGGGGCCCGGTCGTGCACGAGGGCGAGCACTACCGCATCGACAGCGAGCTGCTGCCCCGACCGGTCCAGCAACCCCGCCCGCCGATCTGGGTGGCGGCGGTCGCGCCCCGTCGGCGCCCGCTCGCCCGGGCGGTCCGGTGGGAGGGGGTCGTGCCGCTGGCCGGGTTCGAGCCGCCCACGCCGGACCAGCTCGCCGGGTACCTCGCCGGGGTCGAGGGCCCGCCCGGCTGGGATGTGGTGGCCACGTGGGCGCCGGGCGTTCCGGCCGACGAGTACGCCGCCGTCGGCGCCACGTGGCTGGTCGAGGGCTGCTGGCCGGAGGGCGACTGGGTCGCCGACCTGCGGGCTCGCATCCGTTCCCCACGGTAGGAACCCAGTGCTAAGTTACCCTTCGGTAACGCCGGACCGGGGGGCCCGGCGCGTCAACGGAGGGGTAACGATGAGGGGACTGCGAAGGGCCGTCGCCACGTCCGTGGCCGCGGCGTTGGCACTGTCGATCCTGGCGATCGGTGGCAGCTCGGCCGGCGCCCAGGCCGCGCCGAGGGATCCCGTGATCGTCGTCAACGGCCTGTTCGGCGTGGAGGTTGCCTACGAGGCGCTCGTGGCCCGCCTGCGCGCCGACGGCTACCAGGTCTGGGACTTCGAGCTGCCGACGCTCGGCACCCAGGACATCCACCTGTCGGCTCAGGCGCTCGACGCCTTCGCCGACGACGTGCGGGCCCAGACGGGTGCCGCCAAGGTCGACTTGGTGGGTCACTCGGAGGGTGGTCTGGTCGCCCGCACCTACGTCAAGTTCTTCGGCGGGGCCGACGAGGTCGACAGCCTGGTCACCCTGGGCACGCCGAACCGCGGCACCGTGGCGGCCAACATCGTCCGGCTGTTCACGCTCGGCACGTGCGTTGGGATCACCGCCTGCGAGCAGATGACGATCGGGTCGAGCTTCCTCGCCGACTTGAACGCCGGCGACGACAGCATCGGCGACGTCGTTTACACCAACATCGCCACCGTGTTCGACGAGCTGGTGCAGCCGTTCACGAACAGCTTCCTCGACGCCGGCGACGGCAACATCACCAACAAGACGTTGCAATCACAGTGTTGGTTCCGGATCGTCGGGCACCTGGGGCTGATCGTCGACGGGGCCGTCTACAGCGGGGTCGAGGACGCGCTCGAGAAGCGGCCGATCACGTTCAACTGCTTCGCTCTTTAGAGGCCGCCGTGCGGGGCGCTCACCCGAGCCTCGCCACCACGTGGTCGATGCAGCGGGTGAGTGCCTCGACGTCGTCGGGTTCGATGGCGGGGTACAGGGCGATGCGGAGCTGGTTGCGGCCGAGCTTGCGGTAGCTCTCGGTGTCGACGATGCCGTTGGCTCGCAGCACCGCGCTGACCGTGGCCGCAGGGACGGCCTCGTCGAGGTCGATCGTGGCCACCACGTGGCTGCGGAGGGCGGGGTCGGCGACGAACGGCGTCGCATAATCCCGGGACTCCGCCCAGCCGTAGAGGATCTCGGCCGAGCGGTCGCAGCGCCCGGCGGCGAACGGCAGGCCGCCGCTGTGCAGGATCCACTCGAGCTGCTGCGCCGCCAGGAACAGCGTCGCCAGCGCCGGCGTGTTGTAGGTCTGGTCCTTGCGGCTGTTCTCGAGGGCGATGCCCAGGTCGAGGAACGCCGGTGCCCAGCGGCCGCCCGCCGAGAGGCGCTCGATCCGCTCGACGGCCGCCGGCGACAGCGCCGCGATCCACAGGCCGCCGTCCGACGCCAGCGCCTTCTGCGGGGCGAAGTAGTAGGCGTCCACCTGGGAGGCGTCGAGCCGCAGCCCACCCGCCGCCGACGTGGCGTCCGCCAGCACCAGCCCGTCGGCGCCTTCGGGGCGCACCAGGGCGGCCGGGGGCATGGCCACCCCGGTGGAGGTCTCGTTGTGGGTGAAGCAGTAGGCGTCGATGTCGGGGTTGGGCTTGGGGTCGGGGAGCGTGCCGGGCGCCGACTCGATGATCTCGGGGTCGCCCAGGTGGGGGGCGGCGGCCGTGCAGGCGGCGAACTTGGCCGAGAACTCGCCGAAGCTGAGGTGCTGGCTGCGCTGGTCGATCAGCCCGAAGGTGGCGGCGTCCCAGAAGGCGGTGGTGCCGCCGTTGCCGAGCGCCACCTCGTAGCCGTCGGGCAACGACAGCAGCTCGGACACGCCGTTCCGCATGGCCGCCACCATGAATCGCACCGTCGCCTGCCGGTGGCTCGTCCCCAGGTAGCGGGTGCCGGTGGCCGCCAGCGCCTCGACGTCGGCGGGGCGCACCTTCGACGGCCCGGAGCCGAACCGCCCGTCGCCGGGGAGCAGGTCGGCGGGGATGGTCATCTCTGCGGGTGCAGGGCTCATGACGTGCCACTATCGCGCGCGGCCGGCGAGTGACATGCACTCTGAGCAGGGCGGGAGCACCCGGCCCCATCCGCCCGAGGCAATACCCGCCCACTCGGGGGGTCCACCCCCCGAGTACCCCCCGGCGGCCGGCCGCCTCCCGGCGGCCGTCGCCCCGTCGCTTCGCGATTCTCGAGGGAATAGCCGCCGGCAGCGGCGGTTATCGCCTCGAGAGTTGCCAACCGGCGGTTATTGCCTCCCGGACTCGTCAGAGACCCACGCGAGGCAACGCCAAACCGCGAGGCGAACGACCGGAGCGCGTGCCATTATCGCGGGCTGGCCGTCCGAGACAAGGAGCCCGCGCGTTGACCTCCACGCCGCCCACACCCTCCGAGCACGCGAAGAGCCGGATCTCCGCCCGGGTCGCCGCCATCACCGAGTCGGCCACGCTCGCCGTCGACGCCAAGGCCAAGGCGCTGCGGGCGGCGGGCGAGCCCGTCATCGGCTTTGGCGCTGGCGAGCCCGACTTCCCCACGCCGGCCCACATCGTCGAGGCCGCCATCCAGGCGTGCCGCCAGCCTCGCAACCACAAGTACACGCCGGCGGCCGGGCTGCCCGAGCTGCGGGAGGCCATCGCCGCCAAGACCAAGCGTGACTCCGGCTACGACGTGACCGCGGCGCAGGTGCTGGTCACCAACGGCGGCAAGCACGCCGTGTACAACACCTTCGCCGCCCTCCTCGACCCGGGTGACGAGGTGCTGCTGCCGGCCCCCTACTGGACGACCTACCCCGAGCCCATCCGCCTGGCCGGGGGTGTGCCGGTGGTGTTGCCGACCGACGAGTCCGCGGCGTTCCGGGTGACGCTCGACCAGCTCGATGCCGCCGTCACCGGGCGCACCAAGGCGCTGCTGTTCGTCTCGCCGTCCAACCCCACGGGCGCCGTGTACCCGCCCGCCCAGGTCGAGGCCATCGGGCGCTGGGCCGTCGAGCGCGGCATCTGGGTGGTCACCGACGAGATCTACGAGCACCTCACGTACGGCCAGCACAGCTTCAGCTCGATGCCCGTCCTGGCGCCCGACCTGGCGGAGCGCTGCGTGGTCCTCAACGGCGTGGCCAAGACGTACGCCATGACCGGGTGGCGGGTGGGGTGGATGCTGGGCCCACCCGACGTGGTCAAGGCCGCGGCCAACCTGCAGTCCCACGCCACTTCCAACGTGGCCAACGTCTCCCAGATGGCGGCGCTGGCGGCCGTGTCGGGTGACCTCGAGGCCGTGGCGGAGATGCGCACCGCCTTCGAACGCCGGGGGCGGACGATCCACCGGCTGCTCTCGGCCATCCCCGACGTCCGGGTGCTCGAACCCCAGGGGGCCTTCTACGCCTTCCCCAACCTGTCGGGGTACGTGGGGCGTGAGATCCGGGGGCACGTGCCCACGACCACCGTGGAGCTGTGCGAGGTGCTGCTCGACCTCGCCAAGGTGGCCATTGTGCCCGGCGAGGCGTTCGCCGCCCCGGGCTATGCCCGCCTGTCGTTCGCCCTGGGTGACGACGACCTGGCGGAGGGCTGCGGGCGCATCGCCGAGCTGCTGGCCGACTCGGGGTAGGCGTCCCGCCGCCATCGGGCTGGGGCCTACCCTGGCCCCTCCATGGCACCCTACGGATCCTGGCCCACGCCCATCACCTCCGAGGTCGTCGTGCGGGCAGCGGCCACCTTGGGCGGCGTGGTCGCCGACGGCGACAGCGTCTGGTGGTCCGAGCTGCGGCCCGAGGAGGCCGGCCGCACGCAGGTTGTCCGCAAGGTGGGCGACGGACCGCCCGTGGACCTGCTGCCCGAGGGGTTCAACGCCCGTACGGCCGTCCACGAGTACGGCGGGGGCGCATGGTGGGTCCGAAGCGACACGGTGTGGTTCGCCCACTGGGACGACCAGCGGCTCTATCGACTCACCGGCCGGGCCCAGCCGGTGCCGGTGACCCCCGAGCCGGAGGCGTTCCGGGGCGACCGCTGGGCGGACGGGGAGCTGGACGCCTCGGGCGGCTGGATCGTCGTCGTGCGTGAGCACCACCCGCCCGGGGGTGGCCCCGCCGACGTCGTGAACGAGCTGGTCGTGGTCGACGCCGCCGGCGAGGGGGAGCCCCGGGTGCTGGTGACCGGCCCGGACTTCGTGTCGGACCCCCGGCTCTCGCCGGACGGAGCGCGGCTGTGCTGGCTGCAGTGGAACCACCCCGACATGCCCTGGGACGGGACCGAGCTGGTTGTCGCCGACCTCGCCTGGACCGCCGCCGGGCCGGAGGTCACGGGGCCCGGCATGGTGGTGGCGGGCCGGCCCCACCGGGCGGCCGGCCCGAGCGGCCGTGGGAGCGGGGAGCACGGCGGGAGCGGCGAGGGGGAGTCGGTGTTCCAGCCCCGCTGGCACCCCGACGGCTCGCTGTGGTTCGTGTCGGACCGGTCGGGCTGGGGGAACTTGTATCGGTGGGACGGCGGCGGGGTCGGGGGCGATATCGAGCCCCGGGTCCGGATGGAGGCCGAGATCGCCGTGCCCCAGTGGGTGTTCGGCCAGTCCCGCTACGCCTTCGCCGGCGGCGACCGGGTCGTCTTCACCTACCGGCGGGACGGGCTCGACCGCCTGGCGGTCGCCGCCCCCGACGGCTCGGTCACCGACCTCGACCTCCCCTACACGGCGATCGCCTCGGTGGAGGCGGACGGCGACCGGGCCGTGCTGGTCGGCGCCTCGGCCACCGTCGAGCCGGCGGTCGTGCGGGTCGACCTGAGCTCGGCCGCCGCCGAGCCGGAGATCCTGCGGCCGCCCCGCGACCTGGGGCTCGACCCGGCGTGGTTCTCGGTGCCCGAGCCCGTCTCGTTCCCGAGCAGCGGCGGG
>DASQUY010000602.1:0-2644 GCA_035641055.1 Acidimicrobiales bacterium
ATAGCTGCACCCAGAACGGAAAGGACGAGAAGGGGACGGTCCCATGAAGACGATCGAGCACTGGATCTGTGGAAAGCGCGTCGAGGGGACCTCGGGGCGGTCCGGGCCCGTGTACGACCCGGCCACGGGCGCGCAGACCGGGCGGGTGGCGTTCGCCGGGGCCGCCGAGGTCGACCAGGCGGTGGCGGCGGCGAAGGACGCCTTCGCGTCGTGGCGCGGGTCGTCGCTGGCGGCGCGTACCCGGATCCTCTTCGCCTACCGCGAGCTGATCGAGCGCCACAAGGCCGAAATCGCCGAGCTGCTGACCTCGGAGCACGGCAAGGTGCTGTCCGACGCCACGGGCGAGGTCAACCGTGGCCTGGAAGTCGCCGAGTTCGCCTGCGGCATCCCCCAGCTCCTCAAGGGCGGGTTCTCCGAGTCGGCGTCGACCAACATCGACGTCTACTCGATCCGCCAACCGCTCGGCGTCGTGGCCGGCATCACGCCGTTCAACTTCCCGGCGATGGTGCCCATGTGGATGTTCCCCATCGCCATCGCCTGCGGCAACACGTTCGTGCTCAAGCCGAGCGAGAAGGACCCGTCGGCCGCGGTCCGCGTGGCCGAGCTGTTGGGCGAGGCGGGCGTGCCCGACGGCGTGATGAACGTCGTGCACGGCGACAAGGAAGCCGTCGACGGGTTGCTCACCCACCCGGACGTCAAGGCGGTGAGCTTCGTGGGGTCCACGCCGATCGCCCGGCACGTCTACGAGACCGGCACCGCCCACGGCAAGAGGGTGCAGGCGCTGGGCGGGGCCAAGAACCACATGGTCGTGCTCCCCGACGCCGACTTGGACCTCGCCGCCGACGCCGCCGTCTCGGCCGCCTACGGTTCGGCGGGCGAGCGGTGCATGGCGATCTCGGCGGTGGTGGCGGTGGGCGCCGCCGGCGACGAGCTGATCGACCGGATGCGCCAGCGCATCGCCGGGCTGACGGTGGGCGCCGGCACCGACCCCGAATCGGACATGGGGCCGCTCATCACCCGGGAGCACCGCGACCGGGTGGCGGGCTACGTCGGCGCCGGCGAGCGGGAGGGGGCCCGCGTCGTCGTCGACGGCCGCGACCTGGTCGTCGACGGCCACCCCGACGGGTTCTTCGTCGGCGTCAGCCTGCTCGACCACGTCACCCCGGAGATGAGCGTGTACCGCGACGAGATCTTCGGGCCCGTGCTCTCGGTCGTCCGCACCGACACCTACGACGAGGCGGTCCGGCTCGTCAACGACAACCCGTGGGGCAACGGCACCGCCATCTTCACCCGCGACGGCGGCGCCGCCCGCCAGTTCCAGCTCGAGGCCGAGGCCGGCATGGTGGGCGTGAACGTCCCCATCCCCGTCCCCGTGGCCTACTACTCGTTCGGCGGCTGGAAGTCGTCACTGTTCGGCGACAGCCACATCTACGGTCCCGAGGGCGTGCACTTCTACACCCGGGGCAAGGTCGTCACCGCCCGCTGGCCCGACCCGCACACCTACGGCGTCGACCTCGGCTTCCCCCAGAACCGCTGATGGACATCGGGCTCGTCCTCCAAACCGACCCGCCGGCCTCGAAGCTGGTCGACCTCATGGTGCGGGCCGAGGACCAGGGGTTCACCTATGGGTGGACGTTCGACTCGGTCGTGCTGTGGCAGGAGCCGTTCGTCATCTTCAGTCAGATCCTGGCGATGACCGAGACGATGACGGTCGGGCCGATGGTCACCAATCCCGGCACACGTGACGTCTCGGTCACTGCCTCGCTGTTCGCCACCCTCAACGACATGTTCGGCAACCGCACCGTCTGCGGGATCGGGCGGGGGGACTCGGCCATGCGGGTGATCGGGCGGCGGCCCAACACGCTGGCCCGGCTGTCGGAGGCCATGCGGACGATCCGCGACCTGGCGGAGGGGCGGGCCGTCGAGATGAACGGCACCGCCGTGCAGCTCCCGTGGGTGCGGGACGGGAAGCTCGAGATGTGGATGGCGGCGTACGGCCCCCGCGCCCTCGAGCTGTGCGGCCGGGAGGCGGACGGGTTCATCCTCCAGCTCGCCGACCCCACCATCGCCGAGTGGACGGTGGGCTCGGTGCGGGCGGCGGCGGAGGCCGCAGGCCGGGACCCCGGCGACCTCACCGTGTGCGTGGCGGCGCCGGCGTACATCGGCGACGACCTGGCCCACGCCCGCGACCAGTGCCGCTGGTTCGGCGGGATGGTGGGCAACCACGTGGCGGAGCTGGTGACGCGCTACGGCGAGGGTTCCGAGGCGGTGCCGGCGGCGCTGACCGCGTACATCAAGGGCCGGGAGGGCTACGACTACAGCCATCACGGCCGGGCCGGGAACCCCAGCACCGACTTCGTGCCCGACGACGTGGTCGACCGCTTCTGCATCCTCGGCCCGGCCGAGGCCCACGTCGAGCGGCTGGCCGAGCTGCGGTCGCTCGGCGTGGACCAGTTCGCCATCTACGACATGCACGACGCCCGGGAGGCGACCATCGACAGCTACGGGGCGAAGGTCATCCCCGTGGTCGCGTGAGCACTGTCGTCGACCCGGTCGAGGTCACGCCGGGCGGCGAGTAGCCGGTCGGCCGGCGAGCAGCCCTTCGGGCGGCGGCGTTCGGCGGGCCCGTGGCGGCGGGCCCGCC
>DASQUY010000603.1:0-6474 GCA_035641055.1 Acidimicrobiales bacterium
GCATGCGCTTCAGCGTCCGAGCGGTGCCCGCCGACGAGTACGAGGAATGGGTCGCCGAGCAGCAGGCGCTCCCGGCCGCGACCGGCGAGAACGGCGCCACCAGCGAGGAGGCGGGCGGGTGACCGCCGTCGAGGAGCGGCCCGCCATCAGCCCCGAGCCCGCCGAGCCCCAGCCCCGCCCGCTGGGCCTGCTGGCCTTCCTCACCGGCACCGACCACAAGCGCATCGGCATCTCCTACATGGCGACCGCCTACGTCTTCTACCTCGTGGGCGGGGCGCTGGCCGTCCTCATCCGCTCGGAGCTGTACGGGCCCGGTCAGCAGGTCGTCTCGCAGGGCCGCTACAACGAGATCTTCACGATGCACGGCAGCATCATGCTGTTCCTGTTCCTCGGGCCCTTCGCCTTCGGCCTGGCCAACTACGTCGTGCCCCTGCACATCGGGGCCCGCGACATGGCGTTCCCCCGGCTCAACGCCCTGTCCTACTGGTTCTACGTGTTCGGCGGGATCACGATGGTGAGCGGCTTCCTCACCTCGGACGGCGGCGCCGACTTCGGGTGGACCGGCTACACGCCGCTGTCCAACATCGTCCGCTCCCCCGGCATCGGCGCCGACCTGTGGATCATGGGGGTGGCCCTCACCGGCCTGTCGGGCATCCTCACCGGCGTCAACATCGTGACCACCGTGGTCGCCCTGCGGACGCCGGGCATGCGCATGTTCCGCCTGCCGATCTTCACCTGGAACATGCTGGTGACCAGCGTGCTGGTGCTCATCGCCTTCCCGGTGATCTCGGCGGCGGCGATCATGCTGTTCTCGGACCGCCAGTTCGGCTCGCACATCTACGACGTCGCGGGCGGCGGCTCGGCCGTGCTGTGGCAGCACCTGTTCTGGTTCTTCGGCCACCCCGAGGTGTACATCCTCGTGCTGCCGTTCTTCGGCGTGGTCACCGAGGTCCTGCCGGTGTTCTCGTGGCGCCCGGTGTTCGGCTACGCGGGGCTGGTGTTCGCCACCATCGCCATCGCCGCCCTGTCGGTCGGCGTGTGGGCGCACCACATGTTCGCCACCGGGGCCGTGCTGCTGCCGTTCTTCACCGGGTTCTCGATGCTGATCGCCGTGCCCACCGGCGTGAAGTTCTTCAACTGGATCGGCACCATGTGGGGCGGGCGCCTGACGTTCCCCACGCCGATGCTGTTCGCCCTCGGCTTCCTGTTCACCTTCCTCCTCGGCGGGCTGTCGGGCGTGGTGCTGGCCTCGGCGCCCATCGACTTCCACGTGACCGACAGCTACTTCGTCGTGGCGCACATGCACTACGTGCTGTTCGGCGGATCGGTGTTCGCCCTCTACGCCGGCATCTACTACTGGTGGCCCAAGGTGACGGGCCGGGTGCTCGACGAGCGCTGGGGCAAGCTGCACTTCTGGATGACGCTCGTCGGCTTCCACCTGACGTTCTTCGTGCAGCACATCCTGGGGCTGGAGGGCATGCCGCGGCGGGTGGCCGACTACCTCGACAGCGATGGGTTCACCGGCCTCAACCAGATCTCGTCGATCGGGGCGTTCCTGCTGGGGGCGTCGACGCTGCCGTTCCTGTGGAACGCCCTGCAGACACTGCGGGGCCAGCTGGGCAGACCGGCCGGCGGCGACCCGTGGGGTGGCCACACGCTGGAGTGGGCGACGACCTCCCCGCCACCCGCCGAGAACTTCGAGGAGCCGCTGCCACCCATCCGCTCGCAGCGGCCCGTCTGGGATCTGCGCCGCGCCGGAGGCGGGGGCCGTGGCTGACGACCGGTCGGTCCCCTGGCGGGTGTTCCTCGCGGTGGGCCTGGGCCTGGCCGTCATCGCTGGCATCTACTGGGGCACCTCCTACGAGGAGGGCGGCACCGTCCTGCTGATCCTGGCGATGGCGCTCCCTCTGTGGATCGCCGCCTACCTGTGGCTGGGGATCCGGGCGGCGCGGGCCCCGCACCCCCGCCCCGTCGAGGCGGGCACGGCGGAAGCGGGGGCGGCGTCCGCCGAGGTCTCTGAGTACCTGCCGCACGCCAGCGCCTGGCCGTTCGCCATCGGCCTCGGCGCCGCCGGCGTCGCCAACGGGCTGGTGCTCGGCGTGTGGGTGATCGTCCCCGGCGCCCTCCTCATGGTGATCGGGATCGGGGGCTTCGTCCGCCAGACCCGCCGCCGGGACTGACGCCCCGCTCAGCCCCGCACGGTCGTCTCGTCGACGAGGTCCGCCTCGATGTCGTCGTCGGTGAAGGCCACGTCGCGCCACTCCTTGGCCGAGAACGCCTCGGTCGCCGCGGTGTAGCTCGCACTCGCGCGATCCTCGGTCTCGCCGTAGGTCAGGAACGCCCGGGCCTCCGGGCCCCCACCCGTGAAGGCCACCACGAGCATGAACGACGTGCCGTTGTTGATCGGGTAGCCCGCCTCGCCGTCGACCCCCGCCAGCGACGACCCGGGCACGAGCGGCTCCCGCTCGGTCTCGGCCAGGGCGGGATCGAGGATCGAGTGGCCCGAGCCCCACCCCACGATGTTGGTGGTGCCGTCGCGGCTGTCGCCGCCGTGGATGGGGATTCGCTGCCCGTCCCGCAGGGCGAACTGAATGTCGCCGAGCGTGGCGTCGACGCGGAACTCGGCGGCCTCGAGCGACTGGACGGCCCGGGCCAGGCCGGCCAGCACGGGATCGGGCTCCCCGCCCCGGGGAGCGGGGGCCAGCCCGGCCGGCGTGTCGACCGGCCGCTCGGGGTCGAACGGGTCGGCCCACAGGGCGCCGGCCTGGCGCAGGTCGGCGGACTCGAACTGCGTCATCAGCTCCCGCCACAGCGGCGGCCCGGCCCGGTCGAGGTCGTACACCCCGTCCCAGCCGGCGAGCACGTCGCACGCCGGACCGATGTCGACCGTCCCCGCCGGCAGCGGTGGCGGGCCGTCGCCACCGCCGTCGGCCTCCTGTGCCGGCACGTCCACCGTCGACACCCCGGAGCACCGCTCGGTCACCGGCTCCAGCAGGACCCGCGACGTGTAGCCCCGGTTCTGCACGGCGGCGTCGGCCAGCTCGTCGAGCGTGAAGGCGCCGTCGTCGCCTGCCGGGCCGCTGATCGTGGTGTCGCCGAGCACCACCGCGTTCTCCCGGGTGCGGGGCGAGCGGGCCGTGCGCTGGCGACCGTGCAGCGGCGAGTAGTCGCCCTCCAGCACCTCGGTGGGATGCGGCAGCCAGAACGAGTCGTTGGCGTTGAAGGCGTGGTCGTCGTGCTCGACCTGCGGCTGGCCGACGGCGGGCACGAGGCCCGGGTCGCGGGCGCCGTCCTCGTCGACCCACTCGAAGAGCGGATCCGACCCGTCGAGCAGCACCGCGCCGTTGTCGGCGGCGGCCTGCACGATCGGGTCGTCGTCCAGGGACGCCTCGTAGGCCCCGATCGCGGCGTCGGAGAGGTTGGGCGTCGCCGACGTGTCGGCGTACCAGGCCCGCCCGTCGTCCGAGGTGGCGATCGTGTTGAACAGCGGCACGCCGTTCGTCTGCTCGTGCACCTCGATGAACGCGTCGAGGTCGTCGGCCGTCAGCATCCCGAGGTACTGCTCGGCGAACTCGTCGTTGTCGATGTTGGCGTCGCGGTAGGTGATGGTGGCGTCGTCGGTCCAGCCGAACCCGGGGAAGTCGATGATCGGCCCGTAGTGGCTGGACCACATGGTGCGGGTCACCTCCGACACCGACCCGTCGTCGCCCCGTGCCTCGACCGTGATGTCCTGCGACGTCATCTCCCGCTGCCCGTCGCCGTAGACGTAGGTGGTGGGCGACCCGGGCACGAGGTCGAGGCGGTAGGCGGTGAAGCGGTTGCCGGCCGACACCGTGTGCGTCCAGGCGAAGCTGTCGGTGAAGCCGATGCCGATGCCGGGCAGCCCCGAGAGCTGCACGCCGTAGGCGTCCAGCTCGCCCGGGACGGTGAGGTGCACCTCCCAGAACCGCAGCTCGCCCTCCCAGGGGAAGTGCGGGTTGGCCAGCAGCATCCCCCCGCGCTCGGCCGAGCGCTCCGAGCCGATGGCCCAGCCGTTGGACCCGAGGTCGTCGGGCGGCGGCACGATCGGCCCGGGCGCGGCCTCGTCGGTGGCGGCGGACCCGCCCCCCTCCCCCGCCCCGGGCGGCTGGGCGCCGGCGATGAAGTCGGCGAGGGCGCCACTGCTCGCCTGCAGGGAGATCGAGCGGGCATAGGCGTACACCTCCACCGGCTCCAGGGGGCGGACCCACTCGGCCCCGGCGCACCAGCCGGCCAGACCGTCGCCCCCGACCTCGGCCAGGTGGGCGTTCCAGCCATCGGCGAACGCACGGAACAGCTCGACGATCTCGGGGGAGGCGTCCTCCCACTCCTCCGAGGCCCGGTCGAAGATGCCGATCGCCCGCCAGGCGAAGTCCGAGTCGAGGTTGGCCTCGCCCTCACCGGTGCCGAACCATCGGGCCCGCTCGCCGCGGACCTTCACGACCTGGTCGGCGAGGTCGCAGGCCCGGTCTTCGCCGCTCGCCCAGCCCTGCCCGAAGGCGACGTCGGCCATCGACTCGCCGGTGATGTGGGGAATCCCCGCCGACGTGCGCCGGATCGTGGCTTCGTAGGTGTCGCCGGTGCCGACGACCGCGGTGTCCTCGGTGTCGGCATCAGCCTCGGTGTCGGCGGGGGCGCTGGCGTCGCCATTGTCGTCGCTGCACGCCGCGGCCAGGAGGGTCCCGGCCACCAGTGCGCCCACGACCATCCGGCGCCGGTCGCCGGGTCTGCCACCGGTTCGAGCCATCGGCCTTCCTCCGTCGCCACCATAGAATGGCCCGCAGTCTCGTCCCTTGACCGCACGGTCAAGCAAGTGGTTGGCTGACACTGGTGTCGGAAAAGGGTCATGACGAGGGGGCTGCCGTGCGGCACGATCTGGTCATCCGCAACGGTCAGGTGGTCGACGGGTCGGGCGGGCCGTCCCGCAGGGCGGACGTAGCGGTCGACGGCGACCGCATCGCCGCCGTGGGCCGCGTCGGAGGCGGGGGCCGGCGGGAGATCGACGCCGACGGCCTGCTGGTGACCCCGGGCTTCGTCGACATCCACACGCACTACGACGGCCAGGCCACCTGGGACCCCGAGGTGTCGCCGTCGAGCTGGCACGGCGTCACGACCATCGTCATGGGCAACTGCGGCGTCGGCTTCGCCCCCGCCGACCCCGCCCGGCGCGACTGGCTCGTCCAGCTCATGGAGGGCGTCGAGGACATCCCGGGGACGGCGTTGGCCGAGGGCATGACGTGGCGCTGGGAGACCTTCCCCGAGTACCTCGACGAGCTCGAGCGCCTGCCCCGGGTGCTGGACGTCAGCGCGCTCGTGCCCCACGGGGCGGTGCGCGCCTACGTCATGGGCGACCGCGGCGCCGCCAACGCCGAGGCCACGCCGGACGAGATCGCCCTGATGGGCAAGCTCGTGCGCCAAGCCGTCGAGGCGGGCGCCGCCGGCTTCTCGACCACCCGCACGATCCTGCACCGGGCCAAGGACGGCGAGCTGGCCGCCGGTACCACGGCGTCCGCCGACGAGCTCGTCGGCATCGGGCGGGCCATGGGCGAGTCGGGGCGGGGCGTGGTCGAGGTGGCGAGCGACATGTTCGACCCCGAGGGCGAGTTCGCCTGGATGGCCGAGATCTCGCGGGAGACCGGCCGCCCGGTCACGTTCGGCTGCCTGCAGGACGACATCCGCCCGGACCACTGGCGCCGCCTCATCGAGCTGGCGGAGGCCGCCAACAGCGCCGGCGCCCGGATCGTGCCGCAGGTGGCGGGGCGGCCGGCCTGCGTGCTGTTCGGCTTCGAGTCCACGGCCCACCCCTTCCTATTCCACGAGTCGTACCAGGCTGTCGCCGACCTGCCCTTCGCCGAGCGGATCGCCCGCTTGCGCACGCCCGAGGTGCGCGAGGCGATCCTGGGGGAGGAGGTGGCGCCGGCGGGCATCGCCGCCTTTCTCACGTCCAGCTGGCACAAGCTGTTCCCGCTCGGCGACCCGCCCGACTACGAGCCGCCGCCCGAGGCCAGCATCGCCGCCATCGCCGCCCGGCAGGGCCGCGACCCGCGGGCGGTCGCGTACGACCTCATGCTCGAGGACGACGGCCACACCCTCCTCTACCTGCCTCTGCTCGGTTACACGCACGGCGACTTCGGGGCGCTGCGGGAGATGCTGGTGCACCCGGGGACGGTCCTCGGGCTGGGCGACGGCGGCGCCCACTGCGGCCTGCTGTGCGACGCCAGCCTGCCGACCTACATGCTCAGCCACTGGGCGCGGGACCGGTCCCGGGGCGAGCGGCTGGGCCTGGAGCAGGCCGTCCACCTGCAGACCCACCGCACGGCGGGCCTGTACGGCTTCGACGACCGGGGCCTGCTGGCGCCGGGCCACCTGGCCGACATCAACGTCATCGACCTCGACAACTTGGCCGTCGAGGCCCCGGAGATGACCTACGACCTGCCCGCTGGCGGCCGCCGGCTC
>DASQUY010000604.1:0-3441 GCA_035641055.1 Acidimicrobiales bacterium
GGAGCTCGGCGTGCACGCCACGGGGCAGAGGTCCATCCGGGTGGAGGGGACGGACGGCCTCGCCCGCATGCGGTCGGCCGTCGACCGGCTGGCGTCGGCGCCGCCGAGCGAGCTGGTGGGCGTGGCGGTGTCCGAGGTCGAGGACCTGCGGCGCGGCGACCGGCTCCCGCCCACCGACGGTGTGGTGCTGCGCGGCGAGGGCGTGCGCCTGATCGTCCGGCTGTCGGGCACCGAGCCCAAGCTCAAGTGCTACGCCGAGGCGGTGGTGCCGGTGCCGCAAGGCGGCGACCTGGGCGTCGCCCGGGCGGAGGCCTCGACCCGGGTGGCTGCGCTCCTCCACGACCCGAACTTGCGGTGGTTAGGGACGTCATAGCGTCCTCAACCACCGCACGTTCGCGAGCTAGGCGGTGCCGAAGAGCCGGTCGCCGGCGTCGCCCAGGCCGGGGACGATGAAGGCCCGCTCGTCGAGGTGGTCGTCGACGGCGGCGGTGACGATCCGCTCGACCAGCCCGGACCGCTCGACCCGCCGGAGACCCTCGGGGGCGGCGAGCACGCACACCGAGGTCATCGGACCGGCGCCGCGCTCGCGCAGCAAGCGGCAGGCGTGCTCGAGCGACCCGCCCGTGGCGAGCATGGGGTCGAGCACGAGCACCGGGCGCCCGGCCAGGTCCGGGGGCACCGAGTTCATGTACGGCTCGGGCTGGAGGGTTTCCTCGTTGCGAGCCACGCCGACGAACGCCGTGTCCGTCTCGGGCAACAGCCGGAGCACGGCGCCGTGCAGGCCCAGCCCGGCGCGGAGCACGGGCACGACGAGCGGGCGATCGGTGACGCGGACGCCCGTGGCGGGTCCCAGGGGGGTGCGGACGTCGACCGGCTGGGTGGCCAGCGTGCGGCACGCCTCGTAGACCAGCATGCCGGCCAGCTCGTCCATGGCGAGCCGGAAGTCGGCACGGTCGGTGGATGCGTCGCGCAGGCGGGTGAGCAGCCGAGCGGCCAGCGGATGATCAACGACGGTGACCTTCATTACAGGCGCAGTCTTGCACCGGTAGCGTCGGTGCCCATGGCTGATGCTGCACAGTCGGCGACGGCGGCCGGCACGATCACGATCGGGGGCGAGCTCACCGTCAACCGCCTCGGCTTCGGTGCCATGCGGATCACCGGCCGCGGCGTCTGGGGACCTCCCGCCGACCGCGGGGAGGCGGTGCGCGTGCTCCGCCGGGCGGTGGAGCTCGGCGTGAACTTCATCGACACCGCCGACGCCTACGGCCCCGACGTGAGCGAGAACCTGATCGGCGAAGCGCTGGCTCCCTACCCCGACGACCTGGTGATCGCCACCAAGGGCGGGCTGGTGCGCGACGGTCCCGGCCAGTGGCGGCCCAACGGCCGCCCGGAGCACCTGCGGGCGACGTGCGAGGGCAGCTTGACGCGCCTTGGCCTCGAGGCGATCCCGCTCTACCAGCTTCACCGCCCGGACCCGGCCGTGCCCCTCGAGGACTCCGTCGGCAGGCTGGCCGAGCTGCGCGACGAAGGCAAGATCCGTCACATCGGGCTGTCCAACGTCGCTGTCGACCAGCTGGAACGGGCGCAGGCGCTCGTCCCCGTCGCCTCGGTCCAGAACCGCTACAACGCCTCTGACCGGGCCTCCGAGCCGCTGGTCGAGCGGGCCGAGGCCGACGGCTTCGCCTTCATCCCCTGGGCCCCCATCGGTGGCCACCAGGTCGGGGAGGGCGACGGCCTGACGGCGGTTGCCGAGCGGCGGGGCGTCTCGCCCGTCCAGGCGGCGATCGCCTGGCAGCTGGCGCGGTCGCCGCAGATGCTGCCGATCCCCGGCACCTCGTCGGTGGCGCACCTGGAGGAGAACGTGGCGGCGGCGTCGATCGAGCTCAGCGAGGAGGAGCTGGCGACCATCGGGTGACGGCCGACGACGACGGCCGACCCTCAGTAGTGCCAGGGATAGGCCGACCAGTCGGGTTGGCGTCGCTCGAGGAAGGCGTCGCGGCCCTCCTCGGCTTCGGCGGTCCCGTACGCCAGGCGCGTGGCCTCGGCGGCGAACACCTGCTGGCCGACCAGGCCGTCGTCGATGAGGTTGAAGGCGTACTTCAGCATGCGGATCGAGGTCGGGCTCTTGGCCATGACGCGGCGGGCCCAGTCGAGGCCGACCTCCTCGAGCCGGTCGTGGTCGACCACGGCGTTGACCATGCCCATGCGGTGGGCGTCGGTGGCGCTGTAGGTGTCGCCCAGGAAGAAGACCTCGCGGGCGAACTTCTGGCCCACCTGCCGCGCCAGGTAGGCGGACCCGAAGCCGCCGTCGAAGCTGGCGACGTCGGCGTCGGTCTGGCGGAACCGGGCGTGCTCGCGGCTGGCGAGCGTGAGGTCGCACACGACGTGCAGGCTGTGGCCCCCGCCCGCCGCCCAGCCGGGGACGAGGCAGATGACCACCTTGGGCATGAAGCGGATGAGCCGGTGCACCTCCATGATGTGGAGGCGCCCCGTGCGGGCGGGATCGATCGTCTCGGTCGTGTCGCCCTCGGCATAGCGGTAGCCGTCCCGCCCCCGGATCCGCTGGTCGCCGCCGGAGCAGAAGGCCCAGCCGCCGTCGCGGGGCGAGGGGCCGTTGCCGGTGAGCAGCACGCAGCCGACGTCGGGTGTCTGGCGGGCGTGGTCGAGCGCCCGGTAGAGCTCGTCGACGGTGTGGGGGCGGAAGGCGTTGCGCACCTCGGGCCGGTCGAAGGCCACGCGCACGACGCCGGCGTCGACGGCTCGATGGTAGGTGATGTCGGCGAGGTCGAAGCCCTCGACGGGACGCCACGCCTCGGCGTCGAACAGGGCTGAGACCATCGGGCACCTCCGTCAGGGCTGGCCTCGGGCGGTGGTCCCGAGGCAATGGGTTCCACCACCGTGAGGGCGAGGCAATGGGTTCCGGATCTGGAACCTATGACCTCGGGCTCGGGTCGGTGGAACTCATGACCTCGGGAAGGGGCCGACGGAGTCGCTCATCAGGCCATGGCCTCCGCGATCTCGGCCATCGCGGCCTCGTCGAGCCGCTCGAGCACCTCGAGCGCTGCCATGTTCTCCTGCACCTGCTCCACCCGGCTCGCCCCGGTGATCACGCTCGAGACCCGGGGATTCCGTGCGCACCAGGCGATGGCGAGCTGGGCGGGCGTGCAGCCCAGGCGGTCGGCCACACCCCGCAGCCGCCGCACCCTGTCGTTGCGGGCCGGGTCGGTCAGCAGGTCACGCAGCCACTCGTAGCCGGGCAGGTTGGCGCGGCTGTCGTCGGGGATCCCGTCGGCGTACTTGCCGGTGAGCAGGCCCGACGCCAGCGGGCTCCACGTGGTGAGCCCCAGGCCGAGCTCGTCGTAGAGCCGGGCGTAGGTGCGCTCGACCTTCCGGCGGTTGAACAGGTTGTACTCCGGCTGCTCGACCACCGGCTTGTGGAGG
>DASQUY010000605.1:0-6953 GCA_035641055.1 Acidimicrobiales bacterium
CCACCCGGGCGTACGTCCACGGCCCGGCCACGTAGGCCTCCGACGCGACCATCGGACCCTCGAGCAGGAACCGGTCTCCGCTCGACCAGACCCCGAGGGTCGGCGCGGTGACCGGCGGCAGCGACGGCGGCGGCGCGACGAACGAGGACGGCGCGCTCACCGCCGCGCTCAACTGGTACCGGGCCAACGTCCCGCCGGAGGCGCTGCTGGCGGCACCGCCTGAGCTGCCCCCGGTGGCCGCCCCCACGCTCGGGGTGTGGAGCACCGGTGACATCGCCCTCACCGAGGCGAACATGGTCGGCTCGGCGAGCCACCTGGCCGCGCCCTGGCGCTACGAGCGGCTCGAGGGGCCCGGCCATTGGATCCCGCTCGAGGCGGCCGACCGCCTCAACGAGCTCTTGCTCGACTTCCTGCCGGCACCGACCGGCTGAGCGCGTGCTGAACGCCGAGGCAATGACGAACGTTCTGACGGACCCGAGGCGATCACGAACGGTTTCCGTGCGCCATTGCCTCAACTCCTCGGGAACGTTCGCTTATGCCTCACGACCTCGTCCGATCGCGGCGCCGTGACGGCGGACGCGTGCGCGTCTCGGTGAGCCAGCGGGCCGCCACCAGGCCGCTGGCGGCGGTGAGCGTGGCGACGACGGTGACGGCGCCCCGGAGCCCGACGAGGTCGGCGGCCAGCCCGGCCACCAGGGCGCCGACGGCGTACCCGCTGTCCCGCCACAGGCGGTACACCCCGACGGCCGACGCCCGCCAGGAGGGATGGGCGACGTCGCCGATGGCGGCGAGCAGCGTCGGATACACGAGGGCGGTCCCGGCGCCGAGGACGACGGCAGCGAGCGCCCAGGGGCCGAACCCACCCGCCGACGCGAACAGCGCCAGGGCGGCGGCCTGGGTGAGCATGCCGGCCACGATGAGCGGCCGTCGACCGGTGCGGTCGGACAGGGCGCCGGTGACGAGCTGGCCGGCACCCCACGTGGCCGGGTAAAGGGCGGCGAGGAGCCCGATGGCGCCCACCGACAGGCCCTCGGCGGCGAACAGCAGCGGCAGGAGCCCCCAGGCCAGCCCGTCGTTGAGGTTGTTGACGAGGCCGGCCTGGTTGACGGCGAAGAGGTCGCGATCGCGCCAGGCCGTGCGGACGAGCAACCGGCCGACCGTGTGGCGCTCGCCGGGCGCGCCGTGGCCGGTCGCCTCGTGGCGGGCGTGATCCCGGGTCTCCCGGACGAACAGCGTCGACAGCCCGAAGCCCAGGGCGATGTAGGCGGCGCCCACCAGGAAGGGCTCGGGGCGCAGCCCGTGGCGCGTGGCGATCCAGCCGGTGAGGGCCGCGGTCGCCGCCACCGCCCCGTAGCCGGCGGCCTCGTTGAGGCCCATCGCCAGGCCGCGCCGGTCGGGGCCGGCGAGATCGATCTTCATGATGACGGTCGTGGACCAGGTGAGGCCCTGGTTGATCCCGAGGAGGACGTTGGCGGCGACGATCCAGCCCCAGCTCGGCGCCCAGATGAGCAGCGGGGGGACCGGGAGGGCGATCAGCCAGCCGGCCACGAGCACGGGCTTGCGGCCGACCCGGTCGCTCAGGGCGCCGGCGACGAGGTTGGTCACCGCCTTGGTGATGCCAAAGGCGACGATGAACGTGAGCCCGGCCGTGTAGGCGGCCAACCCGAACTCGCGCTCGGCGAGCAACGGCAGGACAGTCCGCTCCTGCCCGATCGTGCCCCCGACGAGGGCGTTGACGACCACGAGCAGCGCGAACTGGGCCAGGTTGGCGCGCAGTCCGAGCTCGACGGCGGGGCGAGCATCCTGCCGGGTGGCGGGCCCCGGCACGGCCGTACGGCCCGCCGTTGGTGGGGTCATGCGGCGGCGAGCGCTCGTCCGGTGGCAGCCGCCCAGTCGTCCGGTCCGCCGCGGGCGACAGCGGGTGCGGGTCGGCCCGAGGCCTCGATGATGCTGGCGGCCGTCCCGGCGCGCTCGCCGTGGGCACACATCACGGTGTCGATCGGAGGCAGCACGCCCACCGCCGAGGCGATGCTCCCGAGCTCGACGTGGTGGGCCCCGGGGACGTGCCCGGCGGCGTGCTCGGCCTGCTGGCGCACGTCGAGCACCGTGCCGGTGGCCTGGCCGGCGTCCACCAGCCCCGTGCGGGCCAGGGGCAGACCGTGCGTCGCCCACGCCGTGGTGCCGCCAGCCAGCTCGCCGACCAGCTTGTCGTAGCCGATCCCGCGGCACTGCCGGACCAGCTCGGCCCGATCCTGGTCGGCACCCACCACGAACGCGAGCGGCTGGTCGCGCTCGACCAGCCAGCCCAGCCAGGTGGCGAAGGAGTCGCGCAGGGGGATTGCCAGCGCGCCCTCGATGTGGCCGGCCGCCCACGCCTCCACCGGCCGGGTGTCGACGAGCTGGACGCCGGCCGCCACGTGGCGGCGGAACTCGGCGAGGTCGAGCCCCGGCAGGGCGGGCTGCGGAAGCCCCAGCACGGCCGGCCCGGACTGGTTCACCTCACGGAGGTCGTGGAAGTACGGGGGGTACGTCCCCAGGCTGGCGGTGAGGGCGGCGACGAAGCCGTCCTCGTCGGGGGCGGCGAGGAGCGGGTTGGTCCGGCGCTCGTCGCCGATGGTGGTCGAGCGGCGGCCGGTCGCCGGCGCCGAGCAGAAGCTGCCGGCCCCGTGCGTCGGGTAGACCGGCGTGTCGTCGGGCAGGCCGAGGAGCTCCTCGTGGACCGATCGCCACAGCGCCCGGGCCAGGCCCTCGCTCTGATCGGGTGCGATGAGGTCGGTGCGGGCCACGGCCCCCACGAGGAGCGCCCCGCCGGTGAACACGCCCAATGGGCGATCACCGTCGAGAAGCAGGTACGCAAGGTGCTCGGGGGTGTGGCCCGGTGTGGCCAGGGCCCGGAGTGTCAGCCCGCCGAGGTCGATCTCGTGGCCGTGCGCCAGCGGCCGGTGGGGCCAGGCCAGGTCGGCGCCGGCCGAGGCGACGACCGTGGCACCGAAGGCGGCGAGCTCGCGGCTGCCGGTCACGAAGTCGGCGTGCAGGTGGGTCTCCACGCTGAACGCCACCCGTGCCCCCCGCCGCTCGGCCTCGGCCAGGTAGCGGCCGGGATGGCGGCCGGGGTCCACCACCGCCACCGCGCCGTCGCCGAGATCGACGATCCAGGCGGTGTTGCCCAGTCCGGCCTCCACGGCAGGGGTGATCAGGCTCATGACACATCCCGGTCGGGGGAGCGCTCGCGGGCTCCGTCGTCCTCGTCCGCCCGGTCGGTGCCGACCGCCACCGGTCGCCCCTCGGACCGCCACTCGGGGAACCCGTCCTCGAGCCGACGGGCCCGGACCCGGCGCCGGCGCAGCGCCCGCACGGCGTCGTCGGCGAGCACGCAGAACGCCCCGCGGCAGTAGGCGACGACGTCGACGTCCCGGGGCAGCCGGCGCAGCGCGGTGTCGACCCGGTCGGGAGGCACCGAGCGCGCCCCGGGGATGTGCCCGGCGACGAACTCCGCCGCCGGGCGCACGTCGATGACCACCGGCTGGTCGCCGCGCCGTAGCCACCGCGCCAGCTCGGCGCGCGTCACCAGCTCCAACTCGTCCCGATCGCCGAGGTAGTCCCGCGCCAGCCGGTCGATGGCCGCGGCATGCGTCCCGGCCGTGGCCCGCACCGCGGCCCACAGGTCCTCCACCGCCGGACCGGCCAAGGCGTAGACCACACGGTTGCCGTCACGCCTGGCGTCGACCAATCCCGCGCCGGCCAGCACCCGCAGGTGGGCCGACGTGTTGGCCACGCTCTGGCCGATCTCGGCGGCGAGGTGGTCCACCGAACGGGGCCCCTGCGCGAGCACGTCGAGCAGCTCCAATCGCCGCCCGGACGCCAGCGCCTTGCCGATCGCCGCGAAGCCGTCGAACAGTCGGTCCTTGGTCGCCCGGGATTCCACGCCCGGCAGCCTACCGCCGGCTCCTCAACTATTCAAGAGAACAATTGAATTACGATCAACTGCCACCGGTCTCTGGGAGCGAGTACGCCACGACGCCCCCGGCCGGGTTCTCCGGCGCACCGATGAACCAGAAGCCGTAGCCGACGTAGACCGTGCCGCCCACGATGCTGACGCCACCGCCGAGGTCGGCACCCGGCTCGTCTCTCCAGAGCACGGCACCGTCGGCCGCGTCGAGCGCGTAGACGGTCCCCTGGACCGACGTCTGGTAGACGACGCCGTCGGCGAGACTGATCGCGTTGAACGCCGGGGACGGGAGATCGGTGGCCCACAGCTGCTCGCCCGTCGCGGCGTCGAGGGCGTAGGTCGTGGACTCGTGCGCCGGGTCGTGGAAGTCGAGGAGGTTCGGGCCCCACCGGTTCGAGCTCACGTAGACCGTGCCGTCGGCCACCGCCGCCGTGGTCATGATCCCGCCGAGGCGCTCGCCCTCCGGCAACTCGACCATCCAGATCGCCTCGCCCGTGTCACGGTCGAACACCACGTAGTGGCCGGCCTTGTCGCCCACGCCGACGACGTCGCGGTCGCCGATGCGGAACAGGTTCGGCGCGGCGCCGATGTCGGCGTCGGGTCCGGCCATGTTCCAGAACGTGAAGACATCGCCCTCCGTGAACTGCCTCGACCACTCGATGTCCCCCGTCTCGATGTCGAGGGCGAGCAGCGAATCGGTCAGAGAGCTGGCCGGCTCCTCGTAGGACTGCCCCGTCCCGATGTAGAGGAGTCCGCGCCGAGCGTCGACCGCGGCCGATGACCACACGGAACCGCCCGCACCGCCCGAGGCGTCGTCGTTGGTGACGTAGGTGCGCCACACCTCCGCGCCGCTGGTCGCGTCGAGGGCCACGACGCTCCCCCGGAACGTGTAGTCCGACTTCGGGATCGCCAGCTCCGTGGACGCGACCCCGATGATCACGAGGTCGCCCACGACGACGGGCGACGAGTAGATCTGGGTGTTCGGGTGCGGGTCGAGCACCGCGGTCCAGTCGACGGCACCCGTCGCCCGGTCGAGGGCGTGCAGCTCGCCGTCGGCATCGCCCACGTAGAGGCGATCACCGGAGACGGTGACGGAGCCATCGATGGTGCCGGCGGTCAAGGGCGTCGCCCACTCGACCGCGCCGGTCTCGACATCGACGGAGCGCACGGCGCCGTCCCAAGCCCCGAAGTAGACCGACCCGTCGAAGACCGTCGGCGTGCCGGTCACCCCGTCCACGCCCGAGACGCGCCACGACTCCTCCAGTGCCCCGACCTCGGCCGGCCCGAGGTTCTCCTCGAACGGGTTGTGCCCGCTCTTCTCCCACCCGAAGCCGTAGCCGGTCCAGTAGCAACCGCTGAGCAGCAGTGCGCCGACCCCGAGCGTGGCGGTCCGCCCGAGCGTGGCGGCTGACGATCGGTTTCGCCGTGAGGTCATGGGCCGCACGCTAGGCAACCCGATCGAGCGGTGCTGCGACGCCGGGTCGGGCCAGCACCGCCGACCTCAGTCCGCTGGGGTCCACCAAGAACGCGTCAGTCTTGCTGAAGGGCGTGCCGGTCGAGGGCCTCGGCGGCGAGGTGCAGGGATCGGATGGCGTCGTCCGGCATCGCGGCGAGAGCCTGGCTTACCCAGCGGATCTTGCGAGCACGGGCTCGCCGTACGAGTGAGCGCCCCACTGGGGTGAGGTCCACGACACAGCCGCGACCATCGCCGGGTGACGTGCGTCGAACGACGAGGCCGTCTTGTTCAAGTCGGCGGATGGCCTCGGTCATGGTCGGCTGTGCGACGCCCTCGCGCCGGGCCAACTCGCCGAGCCGCTTGGATCCGTCATAGCGGAGCGTCGCCAGGATCGAGAACCGGGACGGCGACACGCCGATCTCCTCATCGAGGACGCGAAGCTCGCGCGCCGCGTGCTGCAACGCCACGTACAGCTGCTCGGAGGCATCCATTGCCGCACTCTAGGTCCATAGGTACCCTATCGAAATGCACGCGGGAGACCATCTCATCGCGGCGGCCCTCGAAGGGAACGCCGACAGGATCGACCAGCTCCTCAGCCGCGACCCGGACCTGTGCTCCTATCGCAACATGTTCGGGGTCTCGGCCCTGCACGCCGCCCACTTCACCGGCCGTCACGACGTCGCCGCCCTCGTGCGCCCCGACACAATCGACGTCTTCCTCGCCGCCGAGTTCGGCGACACGTCGACGATCGACGCCTGCTCAGGCAGCGACCCGTCGCCACCGAGTTCAGCCCCACAGGTGCCACTGCCCTGCATGGAGCCTGCTACTGGGGACAGCTGTCCGCCGCCACCATGCTGCTCGACGCTGGTGCCGATTCCTGCGCCCCGACGCGAGACGAGTTCCTCCACATCTCTCCACTGGGGTCGGCGATCGCGACGACGCCCGGCGTGGCCCAGCCGAGCGATGACGAGGACAACGTCATGACGCTGGTCCGATTGCTCCTCGAGCACGGCGCCGACCCCAACGCGACCAGGCGGGACGGCATGACGCCGCTGCACACCGCCGCCTGGCGGGGCCTCCCCGCAGTGGTACAGGAGCTGCTCGACGCAGGTGCCGACCGCGCGATGACAGCCTCGTCAGGTCCCCATGCCGGCCAGACCCCAGCCGACACTGCTCTCGGCCAGGGCCACCTCGTCCTCGCTGCGAGGCTCGACAGCGGCATACCGACGGTTGCCGATCCCTACGCCTGACGCCGGGGTCACCCCGATGCAGCTCGCCTGGACGATCCCGACCCCCAACGAGCCGAGCCACACGCGCGGCCCGCCCCGCTCGACGGGACACGCGTCACCGGTTGGGGAACTCGACGTCGAGGGACCCCGGCGAGCCCCACCCACCACCTCCCGGTGTGAGCATCCGCACACATCACAGGCCCCCAGACGGATCGTGCACTTGTCCGGCAGCCGCTCCGCCGCGCTTTCGTCGCTTCCCCGTAGCAGCCAGTTCTCGCCGGGCTCCGGGCTCGCCTGGTGAGTCACGCAGCGGCGGGCG
>DASQUY010000606.1:0-5076 GCA_035641055.1 Acidimicrobiales bacterium
GGGACTGCGCCTTCTGCACCACGTGCGCCGAGTTCGTCGAGCGCCGGATGGCCACGTCGGCGGACGTGACGCCCTGGCAGTTCGCCGACCTCGACGCCCTCGGCGTCACCCAGGCCGACGCCGAGGCCAACGTGCTGTGGATCGCCGAGGGCGAGCCCGTCGCCGCCGGCCCGGTCGCGGTCGCCCGGCTGCTCGTCGACGCCGGCGGCTGGTGGCGGCCTCTGGGCCGGGTGCTCGACCTGCCGCCGGTCCGGGCGGCCGCCTGGCCCGTCTACCGGCTCATGGCCCGCAACCGCCACCGGCTGCCCGGGGGTACGCCGGCGTGCTCGCTGCCGCAGGCCCAGCGCGAGGGCCGCTGACCGCTCCGGCTGGATGACATGGAACCCATTGCCGCGGGGGACGAGCCCGCCGCCCCGGAGGCGGACCGAGCCTCACGCGTAGCTCACGAGTGCGTCGACTCGACCGACACCACCTTGCCCAACAGGAGGTCGATGGTGGTGTCCTCGAGGCAGCCGAGGAGCCGCCGCCGGTTGTGCGTGCCCAGGGCGGGCTCGAGGGCGAAGCGCACGGTCCCCTCGTCGATGATCTCGATGCTCTGCTCGTCGACCTTGCTGTGGCCGGCGGTGGCGGCGCAGGTCCCGACCAGGTTGCGGGCGCCCTGGTCGACACCGAGCGGGTAGTCGTTGCTCCGCACCTCGACGACCACCTCGCTGCGCGAGCCGGGCACGACCCGGTCGGGTCGGGTCTGTGTGAGGTCGCCGAGCATGTCGACCGCGGCGACGACCAGCCCCACCAGCGCGGCCACCACCAGCAGCCGCTTCACGGCCCCGCCCGCGGCCCCGGATGCAGAGGGGCGAACAGGTCGGGCGGGTCGCCCGTGTCGTCCCCGGGGAGCAGGCCCCCGGCGGGCAGGGCCAGGGAATCCAGCCTGTGGGCCAGCGACCGCTCGGCGGCGGGACGGGCCGTTACGCGGGCAACGCGCTCGACCACCCACGCCAGCGCGGAGAGAACGACGCCGGCCCCGAGCAGCACGGGCACGAACACCGACGTGTCGTTGGCGCGCTTGGTGAGCCAGGCGAAGGGCTCCGACGAGGGCGGTGCGCCTTCGCGCACGCGGGCCAACACTGCGGGGTCGACGGCTTGCTGCGGTACCCGCCGCTCCGACTCCTCCAGGCGGCGCTCCAGCCGGCCCAGGCGTTGGAACAGCAGCGCGCCGATCAGCGCCACCTCGGCCGCCACGAAGATCACGCCCGAGATCAGCGCCCGGTTCCACTCCCAGCGGTAGAGGTAGACGAAGACGTACCAGCCGGACGCGCCGAGCGTGACGACCAGCGCCAGCAGTCCCAGTCGCCGGGCGATCATGCCGCCCTCCACTCCTCGTCGCCGGCGGCCTCGACCTCGCCGGTGGTGCCGTCGACCACCACCCAGCTGCCGTCCGTGAAGCGATCGGTGGCGCCGGGCAGCGCCACGACCGTGGGCACGCCGTACTCCCGAGCGAGGATGGCGAGGTGCGACAGCACGCTGCCGGTCTCGGCCACCAGCCCGCCGAGGCGGGGCAGCAGCGGCGCCAGGGCCGGATCGAGCGTGGGGACGACCAGCACCGCCCCGTCGGGCACCTCGGCGGGGCCGGCGCCGTCGCCCGTCGCCGGGTGGTTGTGGACCGGGCCGGAACCCCGGCCGCCGCCGGCCCCGTGTCCGGTGCGTCCTGACGGCTGGGCGACGGGGACGATCACGTCGTCGCCGGCGAGGCGGAAGGCGGCGGGCAGCGGCGCCGGCCCACCTGACGGCAGCCGGGCCGGGCGGACGACGCTGGGCACGGGTTCCGCCGCCGCCCGGCGCACCACGATCTCGCGCAGGTCGGCCATCCGCAGGGAGCGGACCTCGCCGGCGTCGGCCAGGACCGCGCGCCGGACGAGCTCGTCCCCGACGGCGAGCGCCGCCCGGGCCATCAGCTCGTGGACCCAGCGGGCGCGCAGCCGCAGGGCCTCACGCACCACGCCGGGATCGAGGCCGGCGCCGGGTTCCGACGGCGCCGGGAACCGGGATCCGGGCCGCGGCCCGTCGGAGCCGTGGCGCGCCAGCAGCGCCGGGGCGGGGGGCAGCGACCGTTCCGGGGTGATCGCCGGGGGGACGAGCGCCAAGAGCACGGGATGGCGTGCCACGAGCTCGTCGTCGGGCGTGTGGGGCTCGGACGCTCGGGCATCGCTCAGCGTCCGGAGCGCCACCGACGCCGCGGTCGGCGAGTCGGTGCCCGGGCCGAGCAGCTGGCCCGCCAGCACCTCGTAGCCGTGCAGCGCGCTCAGCTCGTCGCCGGCGCGGTCGAGCAGCCGCACGAGCTGGCCGGCGGACAGGGTGTCGACCGCCGGGACCTCGGCCAGGTGCGCATCGACGGTGGCCAGGGCGTCGGTGGCCAGCCCGGGGAGAGCGGCGCGCAGGCGACCGACCCCCCACGCCGCACCGAGCCGGCGGGCCGGGCCCCGCGGGTCGAGCTTGCGCCACCACGACCGCCGTCGCGGCGCCAGTCCCAGCAGGTCGAGATCGGCGGCGACGCGGCCCCGCACCGTGACGATCACCGGTGACTCGCGCAGCTGCCGGCGCGAGACCGCGCCCGTCAGCGCCAGCGCCCGATGCAGGCCCTCCCGCAGAGGCGGGATCCACAGGTCCTCCTCCAGCGGCGCCAGCGGCGCCGGGAACGTCTCGGCGACGGGTCCCGGGCCCAGGATGGGGCCGGCCGGGCGCGCCTCCTCGCCGAGCGTGGTGATGGGCCGGGACTGGAGCAGCAGCAACTGGCCGTCCTCGAGCACGGCCCACTCGATGTCCTGCGGCCCGTCGAACGTGCGGGCGGTGTCGCGCGCCAACCGGGCCAGGCGGCGGCGCAGCGTGCGGGCGGCCACATCGCCGGCACCTGGCGCAGGCGCGCCGTCGACCAGGCGGCCCCCGGGGGACAGGGTGAGCTGGGTGCCGTCGACCTCACCGCTGACGAGGCGATCCGGCCCGCCGGGGACGGCGGAGACGACCAAGCGGTCGGTCCGGCCCGTCACGGGGTCGGCGCCGAAGAGCACGCCGCCGAGCCGGGGCCGGACGAACGGCTGGACCAGCACGGCCATGGGGCCGCCGCCGGCCGAGGCCACGACCTCGCCGACGGCCGCCACCAGGCCCGGCCAGTCGCGCACGTCGAGCACCGAGCGGAACTGGCCGGCCATCGACGACGTGGTGGTGTCCTCGTGGGGCGACGACGAGCGCACCACGACGGGCTGGCCCGCGGGAGCGAGCCGGCGCCAGGCCGTGCGCAGCGCGTCCGCCGTGCCGTCGGGCAGCCGGCTCGCGGACACGCCGGCCACGTCGGCGGCGCCGCCCACGGGGATCACGAACCCGTCGAGCACCGGGAGCCCGGCCCTCCGGGCCACGGCCAGGGCGGCCGCCTTGGCGCCGACGACCGACGGGTCGCTGCTGATCTGGTTGTCGAGACCGAGCACCGGCGGCGGAACGGTGCCGGGGGACGTGCTCGTGCTCATCTGTGCTCCACGCCGAGGGGGATCGGCTACGGGCTTGTATGACCCAACCGCAGGGGACCTTCCCGTGTTCCCGCTTCGTTCAGGTTGTTCACAGGAATTTCGGGGTTCATGACGACCGGGCGGCCCCGAACTCATCGGTTCGTCACCAGGGGTGACTGGCGTCGACGTGTCAAACGCGCTTCAATCGCGCGTCGAGCGTCCGGTCCCGTCCGTGGGGTGAGAGAATCGGGGATCGGCGCCGCCCGCCGCCGCCCATGCATACGACCACCACCGCTGCCGTCAGCCCGTCCGCTGACCATGCGCCGTGCACCGGCCACGTGCACACCGCACCGCCGCTCACGCCGTCGTCGGTGCTGCTTCCGCGTCGCCGGTTGCTGATCGCGCTCGCCGCCCTGTTCGTGGCGCTGGCGACGGCCGCCGCCCTGGGCGGGGGCCAGGCGCTGCTCACCTGGGACGAGCCCATCCAGAGGGGAGTCGAGTCGAGCCGCACCTCGGCGCTCAACGACGTGTTCCTCACGCTGTCGCGGTTCGGGTCGACCGCAGTCGTGCTCGGCCTGGGCTCGCTCGCCACACTGCTGACCTGGCGCCGCTGCCGGGCGGTGGCGACGGCGCTGCTCATCGCCACCTTCGGTCGGCCCGTCCTCGAGTTCGTCCTCAAGGCGCTCGTCGACCGCGAGCGGCCGGACTTCCGACGGCTCGTCGGCGGCGAGGGCCCGTCGTTCCCTACCGGCCACGTCATGGCCGCTTTCGCCCTGTGGGGCCTGCTGCCGGTGGTGGTGGCGCTCTACACCCGGCGGCGGGCGATCTGGTGGGCATCGGTCGCCGTCTCGGCGGCGCTCATCGCCGGCATCGCCGCCAGCCGCGTCTACCTGGGCGTGCACTGGTTCTCCGATGTCGTCGGCGGCCTCGTGGTCGGCACGTTCTTCCTGCTCGGCGTGGACTGGGTGCTGGTCTGCACCCATCGCCGCTACCCCTGCCGGCTGCTGGCCGAAGCGCGGCCGCCGCCGGCCGAGGCCGCCCCCGAGAAGGTCCCGATCGGCGCTGGCGTTTAATCGTCCGGTGCCACCGTCTCGAGCGTCACCGCCAGCGGCAGGTGGTCGGAGATGGCGGCGAAATGGGCGAAGTCGGGGTCACCGGCATGCGGCAGGGCGGCCGCCACCGGCTGCAGGTCGTCGGCGGCCAGCACGTAGTCGATCCGCTGGGTCGGCGGCCGGGTCGTGGCCGGCACCCAGCCCCGCCAGTTGGTGGCGCCCGCCTCGTCACCCCGGAGCGCCGCCCAGGTGTCCCGTAGGCCGCCCTCGGTCAACCGCGTGTGCACGACCGATCCGGGGTGGTCGTTGAGGTCGCCGGCAACGATCGCCGGGCGCCCGCGGCTGGCGACGAGGCCGAGCACGGTGTCGGCCTCCGCGGCCCGGCGGCTGGCGGCGTCGCCCGCGCTGAGGTGGACGTTGACCAGCGTGACGCCGTCCCGCATGCCCGCCAACGCCACCGAGGCGACCTGCGCCACCCGACGGCGCCAGCTCCAGGGCGCCCACCGGCGGGTGAGCGCATGCGTGCGGGC
>DASQUY010000607.1:0-3444 GCA_035641055.1 Acidimicrobiales bacterium
TCCTCGGCCTCGTAGTAGTGGTTGTCGGCGTCGAACACCCCGAAGTCCAGCCGTGTCATGGCCCCGAGGGTACCGCGATGTGACGCCAGTGTCAGAAGTGGCCTACGTTGTCGGGCGGTACCGCGGCCGGAACAGCGGGACGAACCACTCGCCGTTGGCCTCGAAGGTGACCTCCACCGGCAGGCCGATCTGGACGTCCTCGATGGGGCAGCCGACGATGTTGGTGGTCAGGCGGACCGTCGGGTCCTCCTCGATCTCGACGATGGCGATGACGTAAGGCGGGTCGAAGCCGGGCATGAACGGCTGGTGGTTCACGGTGTAGGTCGCCACGGTCGCCCGGCCCGACACCGGCTGGGGGGCCAGGTCGCGGCCGCCGCAGTGCGGGCAGCGCGGGACGGGCGGGTGGTGGATGCGCCCGCAGCCCTCGCAGCCCAGGAACCGCAGGCTGCCGTCGGCCCCGCTGCGCCAGAAGAACTCGTCCGTCTCGTCGGCCGTGATGAACCGGGGCGGCACGCTCATGGGTCCACCACCCCCAGTCCCAGCGAACCTGCGGTGGTTAGAGGGGCTATAGCCCCCTTAACCACCGCAAGTTCGGGTGGAGGTGGGAGGGGCGTCACCCCACACCCTTCGTGAGCAGGAGGCAGCCGCACTCCGGGCCGCCGCCGGCGGCGACCGCGGCCACCTCGGCGCCCGGGACCTGACGGGTGCCAGCGCCGCCCCGCAGCTGCAGCACCGCCTCGTGCAGGAACCCGAAGCCGTGCAGACGACCGGACGACAGCTGCCCGCCCCAGGTGTTGAGCGGCAGCGAGCCGCCGAGGCCGATCCGCTTGCCGCCCTCGACGAACGGCCCGCCCTCGCCCCGCCCGCAGAACCCCAGCGCCTCCAGCCAGGCGATCGTGAGCCAGGAGAACCCGTCGTAGAGCTGGGCGGTGTCGACGTCGTCCGGCGTGAGGTGGGTGCGCTCCCACAGCGACGCCGCCGCGTCCCGCATCGCCATCGTGGTCAGGTCGTCGAACTGGTCCCAGCTCGGCCGGCCCCGCAGCGCCGTCCCCATCGCTTGCACCTGGGCGACGGGCTGGGGGGCATCGGGTGCGAAGTCCCGGTGCGACACGATCACGGCCGTCGAGCCGTCGCACGGCACATCGCAGTCGTAGAGGCAGAACGGCTCCGAGATCATGCGGGCGGCGAGATAGTCCTCCATGCTCATCGGCTCGGTGTAGATCCCCTGGGGGTTCAGCGCCGCGAAGCCCCGGGCGTTGATGGCGACGGCGCCGAGCTGCTCCCGGGTCGTGCCGTAGTCGTGCATGTGGCGCATGGCGTAGCAGGCGATCCAGTTGGCCGCCGACCCGGCGCCGTAGGGAAGGAGGTAGCGCATCGACGCGGGGAGTCCGCCGCCGAGCCCGCCGCCGCCACCGCCCCCACCCCCCGCACTCGCCGGCCGCAGCGGCTTTCCGCTGCCCTCCACGACCGTGCGGAAGACCACCACGTGGCGGGCGAGCCCGGCGGCAACCGCCAGCACCGCCTTGTGCACGGCGCCGAGCTGCCCGGCCGTCTCGAGCCCGCCGTCGCGCCAGTTGAGCCGCAGCCGCAGGGCGTCGTGGACGTCGGCCCCCGACGCCCCGCCGAACGGCCCCCCGCTGCCGGGATACGTCGACACGCCGTCGACGTCGTCAAGCGTCAGTCCGGCGTCGGCGACGGCGGCCTCGACGGCCTCGATCGTGAGGTCGAGGCCGCCGCGGTGCAGGCGGCGGCCGATGGCCGACTGGCCGATGCCGGAGACGATCGCCCGCCGTTCGAGGGGATCCGCCACCGGCACCGCGATCACGAGGGGGCGGACTCGAGCAGGTCGGCCATCACCCGCTCCGCGGCGTCCTGGGCGGGCCCCTCCCAGCCGATCGTGCCGTGGCGCAGCAGCGCCACGCGGTCGCACAGCCCGAGGGCGTGGCCGACGTGCTGCTCGACGACGAGAAGCGACGTCCCCTGCTCGCGGAGCCGGGTCAGGCTGTCGTAGATCTCGTCGATGACCTTGGGCGCCAGCCCGAGCGAGAGCTCGTCGGCCACCAGCACCTTGGGCGACTCGACGAGCACCCGGGCCAGGGACAGCATCCGCTGCTCCCCGCCCGACAGCGTGCCGGCCACCTGGCGCCGCCGCCCGCCGAGCACCGGGAACAGGCCGAACGCCCGCTCGAGCGCCGGGCGCACACCGCTGCGCCCCTCGGACCGCCGGAACGAGAGGGCCAGGTTCTCCTCGACGGTCAGCGTGGCGAAGACCGAGCGACCCTCGGGGGCGTGCGCCACCCCGGCCCGGGCGAAGGCGTACGTGCTGGCACCCGACAGGTCCCGCCCGTCCACCATCACCGACCCCCGGGTCGGCGCCACCAGACCGGTCGCCACGCGGGCGACCGTCGTCTTGCCGGCGCCGTTGGCCCCCAACAGGGCCACCGCCTCACCGGGCGCCACGGCGACGCTGACGCCGAACAGCGCCCGTAACGGCCCGTAGGCCGCGGCCACGTCGTGCAGCTCGAGGACCGCGGTCATCGCTCGACCCCGTTGATCGTGAGGCAATAACCGTCGTTCGTGAAGGCCCGAGGCATTAGCTCACGGAAACCGTTCGTCATTGCCTCGAGTCCGCAGCAGCGTTCGCTATTGCCTCGGGACGGTGGTGCCAGCGCCACGGCGTGAGCGGTCACGACGCCACCTCCACGTCGCCGAAGTAGGCCCGGCGGACCTCGTCCGACGCCAGCACCCCGGCGGTCGGCCCGGAGGCGATGAGCCGGCCGAAGTCGAGGACGTAGGCCCGCTCGGTGAAGCTCGCCACCAGGTCGACGTCGTGCTCGACCAGCAGGATGGCAAAGCCGCGCCGGGACTGCACCTCCCGCAGCGTGCGGGCGAGCAGCTCGGTCTCCTCCCGGTCCAGGCCCGAGGACGGCTCGTCGAGCAGCAGCAGAGTCGGCTCCGTCACGAGCGCCCGGCCCACCTCCACCAGCCGACCCTTGTCTAGGCTGAGGCGCTCGATGGGTTCGTCGGCCAGGTCGGCCAGGCCCAGCAGGTCGAGGACCTCGTCGCAGCGGGCGATCTCGTCGGGGCGGGGCCGGCCCCATCCCACCAGGTCCTTCCACAGGCGCCCGTCGCCCCGCCGCGTGCGCTCGGCGATGAGCAGGTGCTCGCGCACGGTGGACTCGGCGAACAGCTCGATGCGCTGGAACGTCCGGCCGATGCCCAGGCGGGCCCGCTGGTGGACCGGCAGGCCGCCAATGTCCCTGCCGCCGAGCAGCACCCGTCCCTGCTCGGGCCGGAGCACGCCCAGCACGCAGTTGAAGAACGTCGTCTTGCCGGCGCCGTTGGGCCCGATGAGCCCGACCCGCTCGCCGGGGCCGACCTCGAGGCTGACATCGTCGAGCGCGACGATGCCGGCGAACGCCTTCGTGACCCCCTGCGCATCGA
>DASQUY010000608.1:0-2651 GCA_035641055.1 Acidimicrobiales bacterium
ACCTGGTTCCGGCTGGGGGACCGCGACCTGGCGACCCACCTGCACCGCACGCAACGACTCGCCGAGGGCGCCGGGCTGGCGGCCGTGACCGCCGAGATCGCCGCCGCCTGGGGGCTGGACCTTCAGGTGCTGCCCGCGACCGAGCAGCCCCTGCACACGATGATCACGCTGGCCGGCCCTGACGGCCGCCCCGGCGAGGAGGTGTCGTTCCAGGACTACTTCGTGCGCCGGCGGCACGCCGTGCCGGTCGCCGCCGTCCGGTTCGCCGGCGCCGACCAGGCGCGTCCGGCGCCGGGCGTCCTCGACGCCATCTCCGGGGCGGACGCGGTGGTGGTGGCGCCGTCCAATCCGCTCGTGTCGATCGCACCCGTGCTGGCCGTGCCCGGCGTCCGGGAGGCGGTCGAGGCCCGGCGTGACGACGTTGTCGCCGTGTCGCCGCTCGTCGGCGGCCGGGCGCTCAAGGGCCCCGCCGACCGTCTGCTGCGCGAGCTCGGCCACGAGGACTCGGTGGTGGGGGTCGCCCGCCTGTACGCGCCGTTCGCCGGCACGCTGGTCGTCGACGAGCTCGACGCGGGGCACGCCGAGGCGGTGCGAGCAGCGGGTTTGCGCTGCGTCGTGACCGACACGATCATGCGTGACCCGGAGGCGGCGGCAAAACTGTGCGAGATTGTGCTCGGCCGGTGATCCGGAGAGGGTGCGCCGAGAGGCGCACCCGTGGCTCAGCGCAGCGCTCGGCGCCGAAGGCGCCAAGCGCGGAGAGCACGCAGACGTGCCACGTGAAGAGGCAGACCTATCCGCTGAGGTTCATGAGTGGTGAAGGGGAGGGCTCAACGATGAGCCGGCTCGAGATCGTGCCCGTGGAGGGCATCGGTGAGGTGCGGCCCGGCGACGACCTGTCGCGCCTCGTGGCGCGCGCCACCGACGAACTGCGCGACGGCGACGTCGTGGTGGTGACGCAGAAGGTCGTGTCCAAGGCCGAGGCCCAACTCGTGCCGATCGACCCCAACGATCCCGCCAGCAAGGCCAGGATCGTCGGCGGCGAGGCCGTGCGCACCCTGCGGCGGCGGGGCGAGCTCGTGATCGCGGAGACCCGCCACGGGTTCGTCTGCGCCAACGCCGGCGTCGACATGTCCAACGTCGAGGACGGTTGGGCGGCCCTGCTGCCGGAGGACCCCGACCGGTCGGCCCGCCGCCTGCGTGACGGCCTGCGGGCGCGCCTGGGGGTCGAGGTGGCGGTGATCATCAGCGACACGTTCGGGCGGACGTGGCGGCGGGGCCTGACCGACGTGGCCATCGGCTGCGCCGGCATCCGGGCCGTGATCGACCTGCGGGGCTCCCCCGACGGGCGGGGCCGTGAGCTGCAGGTGACCGAGGTGTGCGTGGTCGACGAGCTCGCCGCCGCCGCCGAGCTGGTGATGGGCAAGGCCTCCGGCATCTGCGCCGCGGTCGTGCGGGGCGTCGACCCGGCCTGGCTCGGCCGGGGCGAGGTGCGGGCCGAGGTCGTGCGCCCGCCCGCCGAGGACCTCTTCCGCTAGCGAGGGGTCAACGGTCTTTGAACCACTCGAGGACCCTGGCGATGCCCTCCGACAGGCCGGTCCACGGCTTCCACCCGAGGTGGATGGCGGTGCGGCCAGGGTCGAGCGCCGAGCGGAGCACCTCGCCCGCCCGCAGCGGGGCGTAGGCGGCGGGACGGTCGACGCCGGCGGCGCCGGCCATCGTGGCGTAGAGCTGGTTGACCGACGTCTCGATGCCCGTCCCCACGTTCAGCAGCAGCCCGCCGCCCTTGCTCATCGCCCGCACGAAGGCGTCGACGGCGTCGTCGGCGTAGACGTAGTCCCTGGTCTGCTCGCCATCGCCGTAGATCGTGCACGCCTCGTCGGCCAGCAGACGGTCGGCGAAGATCGCCACCACCCCCGCCTCGCCGTGAGGGTCCTGGCGGGGGCCGTACACGTTCGCCAGCGCCAGCGCCGTGAACTCGATCCCGTGCAGCTCCCGGTAGACGTTGAGGTAGTCGAAGGCGACCTTCTTGGACACCCCGTACGGCGACCCCGGCAGTTGGGGGTGCGACTCCTTGCAGGGCAGCTCGTCGGGCGCGGGCTCGCCGTAGATGGCGCCGCCGCTGGAGGCGAACACGATCTTGCGGGACCCGGCCACCCGGGCGCCCTCCAGCACGTTGATCGTGCCGATCACGTTGGTCTCGGCGTCGAACGTCGGGCGCGCCACCGAGGCGCGCACGTCGATCTGCGCCGCCAGGTGGAACACCACCTCGGGCTCCCGGCGCCCGATGAGGTCGACGATCTGGGGATCGCGGATGTCGATCTGGTGGAACGTCAGGCGGTTGGGCCGGTCGGCGCGGGCGGCCCGGGCGTCGCCCAGGTTGGCGAGTGACCCCGACGACAGGTCGTCGAGCACGTCGACCTCGTGCCCCTCGGCCAACAACCGGTCGACCAGCGTCGACCCGATGAAACCGGCCCCGCCCGTGACGAGCGTCCTCACGACGTCACGCCTCGCCCGCCGGCAGACGCGCGCCGTCGAGGCGGGCGCCCCGGCCGACGACCTGGCCGTCTCCGATCACGCTGGCGCCGGTGACGTGGGCGCCCTCGCCGACGACGGCGCCCTCCCCTACCACCGAGCCGTCGACCACGGCGTCG
>DASQUY010000609.1:0-10682 GCA_035641055.1 Acidimicrobiales bacterium
ACGAGCTGACCGTGACCGGTCCGAGCCCCCGGGCCGCCAGGGCGGCCACCGTGAGGGCGCCGATGGGGCCGGCGCCCAGCACCATGGCGCTGTCCCCCGGCCCGATCTCCGAGCGGGTGATGCCGTGGAGCGCCACCGCCAGCGGCTCGGCCAGGGCCGCCTCGCGGGCCCCGAGGCCGGCGGGGACCCGTACCAGCGCCCGGGCCTCCAGCAGGACGTAGCGGGCGAAGGCCCCGTCGTGGCCATCGGTGACGGCGCGCCGGACCACCTCGCACTGCGAGGGCTGGCCCTCCCGGCACCGGCGGCACCGCCCGCAGCGGGGCGCCGGCCCGCCCACGACCTCGTCGCCGAGGGCCCACCCGGTCACGCCGTCGCCGAAGGCGGCGACCGTGCCGCTGTACTCGTGGCCGTACACGGTGCCGGCCCGGCCCCAGTTGTCGGCGATCAGGTGGAGGTCCGACCCGCAGACCCCGCAGTGGCCCACCTCGACGAGCACCTGCCCGGGACCCGGCCGCGGCACCGGGCGGTCCTCCACGGCCACCTCGCCGGACCCGCGGTACACGGCGGCCGGCATCGTCTCCGGCAGCTCCCCCCGATCTGACACCGGCGTCATGTTAGTCCCCGGGCGAACTTGCGGTGGTTATCGGTGCTATGACCCCGGTAACCACCGCAAGTTCGGCCTCGGCGGGAAGGAGGACGCCCGACGTGAGCGCGATGGATCCCACTGTGACCGCGGTGCGGTTCGAGCACCGGCGACAGGGCGACGCGCTGGGGGTCGGGGCCGCGGCGCCGGGGGTGTCCTGGATCACCGAGACCGGCACGCCTGGCTGGCGCCAAGACGCGTACGAGATCGAGGTGCTCGACGAAGGGGGCGAGGTCGTGGCCCCCTCGGGCCGCGTCGAGTCCGAGGAGTCGGTGCTGGTGCCGTGGCCGGCGGATCGGCTGCGATCCCGGCAGCGGTGCCGGGTGCGGGTGCGGGTGTGGGGCTCGGACGGCGCGGCCTCGGGGTGGAGCGACGCGGCCGCCGTCGAGGCGGGGCTGCTGGAACCCTCCGACTGGGCGGCCCGGTTCATCTCGCCCGAAGACGAGGTCCACGACGAGGCCGAGGATGAGGGGGAGCCGCCGACCACGGCGCCCTCGCTGCTCCGGCGGGACGTCGACCTCCCCGCTCCGGTGGAGCGGGCCCGCCTGTACGTCACCGCCCTCGGCGTGTACGAGATCGAGATCAACGGCTCCCGGGTCGGCGACCACGTGCTGGCGCCGGGGTGGTCAAGCTACGACCAGCGCCTGCGGGTCGAGACCCTCGACGTCACCGACCTGTTGCGCCCCGGCGCCAACGCCCTCGGCGCCTGGCTGGCGGAGGGCTGGTACGGCGGCTGGCTGGGCTGGAACGGCGGTCGCCGCGTCTACGGCCACCAGCTAGCTCTGCTGGCCCAGCTCGAGGTGGCGCTGGCCGACGGGACAGTGCACACCATTGCCACCGGGACCGACGGCACCTGGCGGGCCCACGCCTCCCCGATCATCGCCAGCGGCATCTACGCCGGCGAGACGTACGACGCCCGCCGGGAGCAGCCCGGCTGGTCGTCGCCCGACTTCGACGACGGCGGGTGGGGACCGGCGTTCCCCGTCGAGCGCGACCTCGGCACGCTCGTGGCCCGCACCGGCCCGCCCGTCCGGCGCACCGAGGAGCTGCGTCCGGTCGAGGTGACGACGTCGCCCTCGGGGCGAACCGTCGTCGATTTCGGCCAGAACCTGGTCGGGCGCCTCCGCATCGCGGTGGCCGGCGACGCCGGCGCGACGGTGACCCTGCGCCACGCCGAGGTCCTCCAGGACGGCGAGCTGTGCACCGAGCCGCTGCGCCTGGCCGAGGCGACCGACCGCTACACGCTGCGCGGCGGCGAGGGGCCGGAGGTCTGGGAGCCCCGGTTCACGTTCCATGGCTTCCGCTACGCCGAGGTCGACGGCTGGCCGCCTGGCGGACCGCCGCTCGCCGACAGCCTGGCCGCGGTGGTGTGCCACTCCGACATGGAGCGCACCGGCTGGTTCGCCTGCTCGGACGAGCGCGTCACCCGGCTGCACGACAACGTGGTGTGGGGCATGCGGGGCAACTTCCTGGACGTGCCCACCGACTGCCCGCAGCGCGACGAGCGCCTGGGATGGACCGGCGACATCAACGTCTTCGCTCCCACGGCCAGCTTCCTGTACGACTGTGCCGGGGTTTTGGCGTCGTGGCTGGACGACCTGGCGGCGGAGCAGTTCGACGACGGGCGGATCCCGCTGGTCGTGCCGGACGTGCTCGAGGGCACGTTCCCCGCCGCGGTGTGGGGCGACGCCGCCGTGGTCGTCCCGTGGGTGCTGTACCGGCGCTTCGGGGACTGGGGCGCACTGCGCGACCAATACGCCAGCATGCGGGCCTGGGTCGACCACGTGGTCGGGCTGGCGGGGGAGAACCGCCTGTGGGACACGGGCTTCCAGTTGGCCGACTGGCTCGACCCCGCCGCCCCCCAGGACCGCCCCGGGGAGGCCCGCACCGACCCCCACCTGGTGGCGACGGCGGCGCTGTGCCACTCGCTCGACGTGCTGGCGGAGGCGGCCGGCGTGCTCGGCGAGGCCGACGATGCCGGGCGCTACGCCGGGGTCGCCGCCGAGGTGCGGGCCGCCTTCGCCCGCGAGTACGTGGCCCCGAGCGGCCTCCTGGTGTCGGATACCCAGACGGCCTACGCCCTGGCGCTGCGGTACGCGCTGCTGCCCGACGACGAGCAGCGGGCCCGGGCCGGGCGGCGCCTGGCCAGGCTGGTCCGCCGGGCCGGGTACCGCATCGCCACCGGGTTCGTGGGGACACCGCTGGTGTGCGACGCGCTGTGCGACGCCGGCGAGGCCGCCACCGCCTACGAGCTGCTCACGCAGGCCGAGTGCCCGTCGTGGCTGTACCCCGTGCTGCAGGGGGCCACCACCGTGTGGGAGCGCTGGGACGGGATCCGCCCCGACGGCTCGCTCAACGGCACCCGCATGAACTCGTTCAACCACTACGCCCTGGGCGCGGTCGCCGACTGGCTCCACCGCACCCTGGCCGGCCTCGCCCCCGCCGCTCCTGGCTACCGCCGCCTGCGCATCGCCCCCGTCCCCGGCGGCGGACTCACCTGGGCCACGGCTCGCCACCGCACGCCCTACGGGCTGGCCGAGTCGTCGTGGCGGGTCGTCGGGCCCGACAACCCCGAACGTGCGGGGGAGACCGACCCTATAGGGGGGACAACCACCGCAAGTTCGGGAGTGTTGGAGGTCACGGCGCTCGTTCCGCCCAACACGACGGCCGAGGTGGTCCTGCCGGGCGCCGACGGCGAGACGCTCGAGGAGATCGAGGTGGGCGCCGGCCGGCACACGTGGCGGGTCCCCGACCCGGCCGGTCGGCGCGAGCAACCCGACGCCGCTGGCGGCTTCTCCCTCGCCGCCCATCACCGGGAGAGCTGAGAGCGCACCGGCGACTGCTCTTCCCTCGCCGCGCGCCCGCGATGTACGATGATGTGAGAATGCACATTCCCAAACGTGGGTGCATTCCCGTTGAGGGGAGGGGTGATGGCCGCGGGTCCACAAGATGTGGCGCACGTGGACGGGAGCAACGCCGCCGCCGTCCTCGAGCTGCGCGGGATCTCCAAGCGCTTCGGCGCCACGCGGGCCCTCGACGACGTGTCCCTCACCGTGCGACCGGGCGAGGTGCACGCCCTGGTCGGAGAGAACGGCGCCGGCAAGTCGACGCTCATCAAGATCGTCACCGGGGTCCACGAACCCGACGAGGGCTCGATCGCGGTGGGCGGCGAGGCCGTGAGCCTGCGCAGTGCCTCCGACGCCCAGCGCCACGGGATCGCGGCCATCTTCCAGGAGCCGCTCATCTTCCCCCACCTGAGCGTGGCCGAGAACATCTTCATCGGTCACCGGGACCGGGGTGCGGTGGTGCACTGGGGCGACCTCTACCGGGAGGCGAAGGCCATCCTCGCCACCCTCGACGCCCGCCTCGACGTGCGCACCCCGGCGACCGGCCTGCCCGTCGCCGCCCAGCAGGCGATCGAGATCGCCAAGGCCATCTCGCTGGAGGCACAGCTGCTCGTCATGGACGAGCCCACGGCCTCGCTGTCGGCGCACGAGGTCGACCGGCTGTTCGAGCAGGTGAGGCACCTCAAGGCGCAGGGCGTGGCGGTGCTGTTCGTGAGCCATCGCCTCGACGAGGTCTTCGCCGTCGCCGACCGGATCACGGTGTTCCGCGACGGTCGCCACATCTCGACCGGTGAGCGCGCCGAGGTGACCCGGGAGGCCCTGGTGCGGGAGATGGTGGGCCGGGAGGTCTCCGAGCTCTTCGCCCGCCGCGGCCACGAGCCCGGTGAGACCGTGCTCCGGGTCGAGGGGCTGACCAAGCCCGGGGCCTTCACCGGCGTGAGCCTCGAGCTCAGGCGGGGCGAGGTGCTGGGCTTCGCCGGTCTGGTGGGGGCCGGACGCACCGACGTGGCGCTGGCCCTGTTCGGCATCGAGCCGGCCGAGGGCGGCACCATCGAGCTCGACGGGCACCGGGTCGAGATCCGCTCACCGCGCCAGGCGCTGCGTCACGGGATCGCCTACCTGTCCGAGGATCGACTCCACGTCGGCCTGTCGTTGCCCCAGTCGGTCACCGCCAACATCACCCTGCCCCGGCTGCGGAACTACGTGTCCCGGCTCGGGCTCCTCGACGGCTCGGCCGAGCGCGCCGCCGCCGGGGAGCTGAGCCGCCGCCTCGACATCCGGACCCCCACGCTGCAGACCGCGGTCGAGCTGCTGTCCGGCGGCAACCAGCAGAAGACCATGCTCGCCAAGTGGCTCGACACCCGACCCCGGGTGCTCATCCTCGACGAGCCGACCCGGGGGATCGACGTCGGGGCCAAGACCGACGTGCACCGCATCATCGACGAGCTCGCCCGGTCGGGGATCGCCATCATCCTGATCTCCTCCGAGCTGCCCGAGGTCCTGGCGATGAGCGATCGCGTGCTCGTCATGCGGGACGGCGCGCAGACGGGCACGTTCTCCCGGTCCGAGGCGACCCAGGAGCGCGTCATGACGGCGGCGGTGGGCGTGGCGTGAGCGCGGGCTCAGGGCGGCTGCTCCGACCCGAACGGCTCAAGGAGCTGTCGCTCCTGGCCGTCATCGGCGTCACGATCCTGGTGTTCACCCCGCTGGTCGACGGTTACCTCAGCGGGCGGTTCTTCAACCGGGTGAGCACCAGCGTGACCATCATCGCCGTGCTCGCGGTCGCCCAGACGCTGGTGATCATCACCCGCAACATCGACCTGTCGTTGGGGTCGATCGTCGGTGTCACCGCCTACGTCACCGGGCAGTTCGTGGCGGCGCACCCCGACGTGACGCCGGTCGCGGGGGTCGGCCTGGCGATCCTCATCGGCGCCGGGCTCGGGTGCATCAACGGCGTCCTGGTCGCCTACGGGCGGGTTCCCGCCATCGTCGTCACGCTCGGCACGCTGGCGATCTACCGCAGCTGGCTCATCGAGTACGCCAACGCCCGCACGATCACCACCGACGAGCTGCCGTCGTGGGTGGCGGACCTGCCCCGCACCACCGTGGCGAGCTGGGGGGACCTCGACCTGCGCCTGGTCTTCGTGGTCGCACTGATCGTCGTGGTGGTGCTGCAGGCGACGACCGCCAAGCTCCGCTGGGGGCGGTGGCTGTACGCCATCGGCTCCAATCCCGACGCCGCCCGGCAGATGGGCCTGCCGCACCGGCGGCTCGTGCTCAGCGCGTTCGTCGGTTCCGGCGCGTTGGCGGGGTTGGCCGGGTTCCTCTTCCTGGCGCGCTTCGGCACGATCAACGTGACCGCCGGCCAAGGCTTCGAGCTCGACTCGGTGGCGGCCGCGGTGGTGGGGGGCGCCAGCATCCTGGGGGGCACCGGCTCGTTCGTCGGCGCGCTGCTCGGCGCCGTGCTCATCGACCTGCTCGACCAGAGCCTCGTGCGGGTCGAGGCGGTGACCGAGTTCTATCGCAACGCCATCCTGGGCGCGCTCATCCTGCTGGCGGTGATCGGCGACGCCGGGCTGAGCGCCTGGTTCCGCCGGCGCCGGGCGTCCGAGGCCCGCCCGGCGGTCGGGACGGTGCCGAGCCCGGCCGAAGCCACGCCGGCGGCGCCCGGTCCGGCGGCTTCGCCGATCCCGGATCACGACGAGGAGGCCAGCCATGCGTGACCGACTGCGCCCGTGGTCGTGGGAGATCCTGCTGGCGCTGATCCTCGTCGTCTCGATCGTCTACAACGCCAGCCGGTCCGACGTGTATCTGACCGGCGACAACTTCGTCAACCTGTTCCAGCTGTCGATCGAGAAGGTCATCGTCGCCCTGATCATGACCTTCGTCATCATCAACGGCGAGATCGACCTGTCCGTCGGTTCGGTCATGGCCTTCTCGGCGGCGGTCATGGCCACCGTGAGCGAGTCCGGCCTGTGGGGCGTCGACGTCCCCTTCGGCGTGGCGATCGTGATCGCTCTCCTGGTGAGCCTGGTCGTGGGCCTGATCCACGGGCTGGTGGTCGTCAAGACCGGCATCCCCTCGCTGGTGGTCACACTGGCGGGCCTCATCGGCTGGCGGGGCGCTGCCCGCGTCCTCGTCGAGGACCGGTCCGTCGGCGACTTCCCCCAATGGTTCGGCGAGCTTGCCCGGGACGACCTGGTGGGGCCGCTCCCGTTCACCCTGGTGCTCGCCATCGTCGGCTTCGCCGTCGGCGGGGTCGTCCTGCACCGCACGGCCTTCGGGCGATCCGTCTTCGTCATCGGCAACAACGCCGCGGTGGCCCGCTACTCGGGCATCGACGTGGCGCGCATCAAGCTGCGCCTGCTGGCGACGTCCGCGTTCGTCGCCGGGTTCGCCGGCATCCTGTTCGCCGCTCGCCTCGGCTCGGTGCGAGGCAACATCGCCGAGACCTTCGAGCTCGACATCATCACGATGGTGCTGCTCGGCGGGATCAGCATCTTCGGCGGCTCCGGAAGCCTGCTCGGCGTGGCGCTGTCGATCGTCATCGTGCTGAACCTCCGCAACGGCCTGACCCTCGCCAACGTGGAGGGCCAGGTCCAGACCGGGGTGATCGGCGCCCTGCTCATCCTGTCGGTGCTCACCCGCAACGTGGCCGAGCGCTACCTCCTCCGGCCCCGGGCGGCCAGCCCCCTCGAGCCCGTCCCCGCGGCCCGCGCCAGTCCATGACCCACGTCATACCCACCAAGGAGAGACAGATGAACATACGACAGCTACGCCTAGTGGCCGCCGCCGCGGTCATCGCCTTGGTCGCCGCGGCCTGCGGCGACGATGGTGACGACGCCGGTACGGAGGCGGGCGAGACGGACGAAACCGACGAAACGGCGTCGGCCGCCGAGGGAGGCGAGGACTTCAGTTCGATCCTCCTGCCCAAGTGCACGGGCATCGCCGTCTTCGACCAGGCCAACGAGGGCGCCCAGGAGGCCGCCGAGGAGCTGGGAATCGACGCGCCCGACTTCCAGGCCCCGGCCACGTGCGAGGACCCCACCGGCCAGATCGACATCATGACGGCCGCCGCCACCCAGGGCGTCGACGCCGTGATGATCTCGAACAACGCCGCCGAGCAGATCCAGCCCGCCGTCGACGCCGCCGCCGACGCCGGGGTCACGGTCGTGAGCTGGGACTCGCACCTCGAATCGGCGGAGGGTGAGAACCTGTACGTGTCGCAGGTCGACCTCGACGAGACCGGCGTGGTCATGGCCGACATGGCGCTCGACATCCTCGGTGAGGAGGGCGGCCAGGTCGCCATCCTGTCGGCCTCGCCGGACGCCTCCAACCAGAACGCCTGGATCGAGGCGTTTAACACCGCGCTGGCGGAGGACCCGCAGTACGAGAACATCGAGGTCGTCGACACGGTGTACGGCAACGACGAGGACACCGAGTCCTACAACCAGGCCCTCGGCCTGGTGGATTCGTACCCCGATCTCGACCTCATCATGGCCCCCACCACCGTGGGCATCGCCGCCGCCGGCAAGGCCATGACCGACGAAGGGTTGTGCGATCAGATCAAGGTATCGGGACTCGGGCTCCCCGACGAGATGGCGCAGTACACCAACAGCGGGTGTGCGCCGCAGTTCGCCCTGTGGAGCTTCGTCGACCTCGGCTACGTGACCATGCACGCCGCCTACGCCATCGGCACCGGTCAGGTCGAGGCGGCCGCCGGCGAGACGTTCGACGCCGGGCGCATGGGCTCGTACACGATCGAGGAGGACCCCACCCGCGACAGCGGCCGCCTGCGCATCGTCATGGGGCCGTTCACGGTCTACGACGAGAGCAACGTCGACGAGGGCTAGCAGTCTCACCCGAACTTCGGTGGTTGAGGGCGCTATGGCGTCCCTAACCACCGCAAGTTCACTCAATCGAGGTGGAAGACTTCGTCGAGGGTCTGCATCATCTGGTCGGCGGGGCCGCCGGACCCCTCGAAGTAGGGCGCCATGAGCTGCTGCCAGCGGGCGTTGACCGGCTCGGCGGCCATCCCCGCCCGTGCCTCCTCGAAGGTGCCCGGGGTCTCGAGGTAGCCGAAGAGGGTGCCGTCGTCGCGCAGGAACAACGAGTAGTTGTGCCAGCCGTGGCGGCGGAGGGCATCCAGCATCTCGGGCCACACCGTCTCGTGGTGGCGCCGGTACTCGACGAGCCGGTCCGGCCGGACCTTGAGGACGAAGCCGACGCGGTTCATGGTTACCGCAGCTCCCAGCGGTCGCGGTAGGGGTCGAGCCGGGAGTCGGACGGGTCGAGCTCGGTGACGAGCAGGGCGATGCGCTCGGGGGCGAACGCCCGCGCCGAGGCCCGCTGGCCGAGCTTGCTGGAGTCCACCGCCACGATCACCTCGGCGGCCACGTCCGCTAGGGCGAGCTTGACGTCGGCGTCCTCCAGCGTGGCCTCGGAGGTGCCGTGGGCGGGGTGCAGCGCGGCGGCGGACACGAAGAGCCGCCGCAGCAGCAGCTCACGCGCCGTGCGGACCGCGATGGGCCCGACCAGGCTGCCGGTGCGGGGGTCGAGCTGGCCGCCGGTGAGCAGCGGGGTGACGCCGATCGTGCCCTGGAGCGTGGCGAACGTGTCCTGGCCGTTGGTGACCACGGTCAGGTCCCGCACGTCGCCGATGTGGCTGGCGAGCCGCTGCAGCGTCGTCGACGCGTCGATGCCGATCGCCCCGCCGTCGCCCACGAGCACGCTCAGCTTGGCGGCGATGCGGTCCTTGGCCCGGACGTGCCGGCTGAACCGCTCGGCGAACGGCTGCGGGCCGACGGCCACCGCCCCGCCGCGGACACGCTGGACGACGCCCTGCTCGGCGAGCATGTCGAGGTCGCGCCGGATGGTCATCTCGCTGACGGCGAGCTCGGCGGCCAGGTCCACCACCCTGACCCGCCCGCTCGTCTGCACCAGGTCTTCGATCCGCCGGAGACGGTCGAGAGCGTCGATGCTCACGTGTCGGACCCCGCTGACGCTAGGGCTAGGCAATAGCGAACGCCCCGGAGAGGTTGAGGCAATAGCGAACGGCGAGCGCAAGTCATTGCCTCGGGCGCTCGGCAACGTAAGCCATTGCCTCGGGTTGACTCCCGGGTGACCATGCTCATGCGCTGTCCTCCTCCGCGTCGAGGCTCGCCCGGGCGGCGTCGAGGTCGGCGTAGACGCCGAGGGCGATGCCCTGCACCAGGGCGTTGCCCAGCGCCGTCGCCTCGACGGGCCCGGCGCGCACGACGAGACCGGTGCGCTCGGCGAGCGTACGCCGGTGGAGGGCCGAACGCGAGCCGCCACCGAACACGTACACGTCAGACACGGCCTCGCCGGTGACGGCGGCGAGCTGCCCGATGACGCGGGCCATCCCCTCGGCCATCGAGTCCACGATGACCCGGGCCACCACCGCCGGCGGGCAGTCGCGAGGCCGGCCGGCCGCCGCGGTCACCTCGGTCAGCATGTCGTCGGGGTGCAGGAACCGCGGGTCCGCCACGTCCACGACCGGGCCCGCCGGGAGCTGGGCCGCGGCGTCGAGCAGGCCGTCCATGGACCCCTCCGGTCCCCAGGCAGCCCGACACCGGTCGAGCAGCCACCAGCCCGCCAGGTTCTCGAGGAAGCGGACATTCCCCTGAACGCCGCGCTCGTTGGTGAAGTTGGCTTGCCGGGCGGCGTGGCTCAGGTCAGGCCGCGGCCGCTCGCGGCCCACCAGCAGCCAGGTGCCGCTCGACACGAACGCCGAGGCGCGGCCGGGCGCCGCCCCCATCGCCAGCACGGCCGAGGCCGTGTCGTGCCCGCCGACGAGGTGGACCGGGATGCCGTCCCACCGGCCCACGCACGTGCCGGCCGGCATGATCGGGGCCAGCAGCCCCGCGTCCAGCCCGACGGCCTCCGTCAGCTCGGCCGACCAGCGACCGGCGTGGATGTCGACCAGGCCGGTCGTGCCCGCCGACGTGGGCTCCGCCACCAGCTCGCCGGTGAGGTGGTGGACGACCAGTTCCGGCAGGAGCAGCAGGTGGCGGGCGCGCGCCAGCTCGTCCGAGTCGTGCGCCGCCACTTGGAAGATCGTGTTGAAGGGCTGGAGCTGCAGGCCGGTGGTGGCGTACAGGGCGTCGGCCCCGAGGCGCTCCACCACCGCCGACCAGCCGTGCGTCCTTGTGTCGCGGTAGGAGAACGGCGGG
>DASQUY010000610.1:0-9771 GCA_035641055.1 Acidimicrobiales bacterium
TAGACCGCCATCTCGTCGGGCACACCGTCCGGGATATTCGCCATGTTCGCGTCGGCGTCGTTCACATGGAAGTACTCACCGAAGACCCCGTCCTTGGTGTTCGAGAACTTCCAGCCGCCGAGCGGCGCGCCCGACTGCGACGCGTGGCCGGCCTGGGCGGCCGGATCGCCCCAGTCCGGCGTGATCGCGCCGACCAGTACCCGGTCACCGGGCCGCATGACTTCCACCTCGCTGCCGACCTCGGAGACGACACCGACGGCCTCATGACCCAGCGTCAGGTCGGTCCGCGGGCCGATGCCACCCGCCACGGTGTGGGAATCCGATGTGCAGATCAAGGCCGCGGTCGTCTTCACGATCGCATCGTTCGGACCCGGGCGCGGCACGGGCTTCTCCATCATCCCAACCGCCCCGATCTCCTTCATCACAAACGCCTTCATCGTCGTCGCTCCCTCCGAGCTGTCGACCTAGAAGTAGATCGGCTCGCCGACTGATGGGTCGCCATCGGGCCTCCCTTCGGGGCTGAACCGCCACCGACACCGAGGATCCAGGCGGTCCGTGAGCTTCCACGGGGTCATGCGTGGTCACGGTTGGGGAGTGGGACGACGGCGACGTTGGTCGAGCTGTGGCGGACGAGGTGGTTCGCGGTGCTCCCGAGGCGCATCGACCGCAGCCCCCCGGCACCCCGCCGGCCGACGACGGTGAGCGCCGGGGCCACGCGCTCCGCCGCTCTGACGAGCACGTCTCGGGGATCGCCCTCCATCTCGGCGCTCTCGATCTCGTCGGCGACCTGGCGAGTCCAGCCCCGGACCGCGTCTGCCGCCCGGGACCGCAGGCGCTCGCCGATCCGCGGCGGTCGTTCCGACTCGATGGCGCGCCACGCGTGGACGGCGCGCAAGCCGGCGCCCGTGGCGCTGGCTAGCGCGTGCGCCCACGTGAGCGCCCGCTGCGCCCCCTCGCTGTCGTCCTTCCCGACGAGGATCACGTCGCCATCGCCGACAATGCGGTCGGTGCGCACCACGACGACCGGGCACGGTGCGTACTCGACGCACTCCTGGCTCACTGAGCCGAGCAGGAGCCCGGCAAAGCCACCGAGTCCGCGGGACCCGAGCACGAGCACGCTGTCGGGAGTGACGGTCTGGAGGAGCGCACCCGCGGGCGGGCCCCGCAACACGGCGGTCGTCACAGCGGCCGACGACCCGAGGGTGTCGGTGGCGATGGCCGTGATCGCCTGCTGGGTCTGTTCATCCCTCTCCTCCGCCGACACGGGGACAGGGGCGATCGGCAGGACGGCCGAGCGAGGGTGGATCCACGATTGGACGGCACGGACCGGGACGCCTGCCGCGTGCCCGGCGGCCGCGGCCCACCGCAGCGCCGTCCGGCTGGGCTCTGAGCCGTCGACACCGACGACGAACTCGTTCATCTGACTCCCTCCGCAACGAGGGTGTCGCGCACCAGGAGCCACCCGGGGCGACTCCCAGGGGGGCTCTGGGCGTCACGAAGACACTACTACGTGTGGCCGCTCGTGTGCCTCACCCGAATGGAATGAGCTTCCGTGGCACACACCCGGACGTTGCCTTGCAGCGTGACTTCACCCACGATCGACCCGCGGAGATCATCGTTGGTATGGCACGCCGTGCGGCGGCAGGGGCTGGGGCGCTTCACCCAGTCTCCACTGAGCCCTCACACACGCCTCGGCTGACGCCCGGGCGGTTCGTGGCTTCCGTGCCCGCGCCTGGTCCGGCGGGGACCGGGTGGGGTCAGCCTCGCCGATCAACTCCAGATAGCAGTGCTGCGGTTTCACGGGCGTGAACTGCCGTCCATCGCGAGGCGGTGGTCGCCTTTGCCCACTCGGCCCAACCCAGGCGGTCTGCGCTCAGGGCTGCATGGCGGGGCGTGGTCGACACGGGGCCGCAGTAGCGATCGCCGCCGTTGATCCTGTGGTCCCATCAGAGGGACAGCCCGGGGGGCTCGATGTTCCGGGTTCCCTGGAGGCTGTCGAGGCGCTGGCGAAGCTTGGCGATGCCATTCTGTTCCCGCACCTGAGTGACTTCCAGGTCGTCTCGTACACCGATTGTGTCGAGTCGGTCGAGCAGCTCGGCACGCTCCGGGTCGTCCAGACGTAGAAGCTCCCGCTCGACGTGGTCGACCCGATGAGTGAGTTCCGGGTGCTCGGCGAGCCAACGGCGACGGAAGGTCGCCTGGTTCCGCAGGTCGGCCATGCGGTGCTCGGCTCGATCGATCCTGCGATCGAGCCGATGGGCAGCAGGTTCGGCGTGGATGGCCCAGTCCCGGGCAGCCTGGGTCTCGGCGCGTGCCGCCGAGACCGCGAGGCGACCCCACCGGTTCCGCTGTCGTCGACCGATGTCTGGTCGGTCCAGCTGGCTACGTTCGGGTGATTCGTGAAGCAGCCCCAGCCAGAGACATACTCTGACCAGGGCGTCCCCGGGTGGGCCGTGAGGGACTCGAACCCCCGACCCCTTGCGCGTCATGCAAGTGCTCTAGCCAACTGAGCTAACGGCCCGGTGAGTTGATCAAGCTACCACGGCGAATCCCGCGCCGAAGATGTCACACCCCGCCGATAGCCTCGTGCGGGACCGGTTCGAACCCCTGCACCGGTCGACCCATGGAGGAATGATCCTGTCCGAGACCACTCCTGACCAGCTGCCCCCCGAGCTGGCGCCGTTCGTGGCCCAGGCCCGCGCCCGGCTCGAGCAGGCGACCGCCGAGCTCGACCCCGACGCCACCATCGACCACCTGAAAGCGACGGTCGAGCGCGCCGCCGTCGAGGCGTCCCGGCTCGGCCTCAGCTTCCCGCCGGCCGACGAGCGCTCCCTCGGTGAGACGCTGGCCACGAGCGACGGCGACGGGCCGATCGTCGTGATCCAGCGACTCAGCGGCTCGGACTCGGCGTCCGACTGACCGTCAGAGGTTGCCGCGGGCGGCCTGGGCGCGCTCGATGGCTTCGAACAGCGCTTTGAAGTTGCCCGCTCCGAACCCCGTGGCACCCTCCCGCTGGATGATCTCGAAGAACACCGTCGGCCGGTCGCACAGGATTTCGCTGAAGATCTGGAGCAGATACCCGTCCTCGTCGCGGTCGACCATGATCCCGAGGTCGGCCAGGTCGGGCCAGGGGAGGTCGACGCCGGCCATCCGCTGGCGGGCCTCGTCGTAGTACTCGGGCGGCACCTCGAGGAACCGCACGCCCCGTGCCCGCATGGAGCGCACGGCCCGAACGATGTCGGGGGTGCGCAGCGCCAGATGCTGGACCCCGGGCGAGCGGTAGTACTCGAGGTACTCCTCGATCTGGCTCTTGCGGCGCCCCTCGGCCGGCTCGTTGATCGGCAGCACGACCTTGTCGTGATTCCACACCACCGTCGACATCAGCGCCGAGTACTCGGTGGAGATCTGGTCGTCCCCGAAGTGCACGAGCAGGTCGAAGCCCAGCACGTCGCGGTAGTAGCCGACCCAGTCGTCGAGCCGTCCCCGCTCGACGTTGCCGACGATGTGGTCGAACCGGGCGAGACCCACGGACCCGCCGGTACCCGCGCCGGCTCCCGGCGCCGGCAGCCTCGGCGCGCCGAACTGTGGGGCGAACGGGCCCGTGTACGCCGACCGGTCGAGGAACGTGTGCACCGTCTCCCCGTAGGTGCGAATGGCGGCGTGGTGGATGGCACCCAGCTCGTCGGTGTCCACCTCGGGCTCCCGCTCCGACACCGCCCCCCGGGCGGTCGCCGCCCCGTACGCCGCCTCGGCGTCGTCGACCAGGAAGCAGATGTCCCTCACCCCGTCGCCGTGGCTGCGGACGTGCTCGGCGATGGGTGACTCGGGCCCCAGTGCCCCGGTCACGACGAAGCGGATGCGGCCCTGCTGGAGGACGTGTGACACCCGGTCGCGGCGCCCGGTCTCCGGCCCGGCGTACGCCACCGGCTCGAAGCCGAACGACGACACGAGAAGTCCGGCGAACGCCCGAGCGTTGCCCACCCACCACTCGACGTGATCGATCCCGCCGATTGCGGGTGGTGCCGCTGGCGTCGAGCGGCGATCATGGTGGAGCGCGGTTGTGCCCATCATCACCCCTCCGGTCGACAGACTGCGTGGGAACAGCAGGGGACGCCGCTTCGGGGTACCCATGGTCGAACTGCTCGACCAGCAAAGGCGCAGACAACGCACGCGTCAACAGAGCGATCAGATGCTGGACAATTTAGCCAGTCGGCGGCCGCGTATGTTAGACACATCGCTCATGTTGCCCACCGGGTTGGACGCCCTCGACGCCCGCCTGATCCGGGCGCTGTGTGACACCCCCCGGGCGGGGGTCATGGAGCTCGCCCGCCAGCTGGGAGTCGCCCGCGGCACCGTGCAGGCGCGGCTCGACAAGCTCCAACAGCGGGGCATCGTCTCCGGGTTCGACCCCGACCTCGACCTGCGCGCCATGGGCTACGAGGTGCTCGCCTTCGTGAGCCTCGAGATCGCCCAGGGCCGGCTCGACGACGTGGCCAAGCACCTACGCGAGATCCCCGAGGTGCTGGAGATCCACTCGGTCACCGGGCCGGGCGACCTCCACTGCCGCGTCGTGGCCCGCACCAACGACCACCTGCAGCACGTCATCGGCCGCATCCTCGAGGTCCAGGGCATCAACCGCACGCTGACCCAGATCGCGCTCACCGAGCAGCTCCGCCACCGGGTGCTCCCGCTCATCGACCTGGTCATCGACAACGACGACCACGGCGGCGAGGGGCCCTAGCACCCAAACTTGCTCAGACCGTGTCGGGAGCGAAGCCTTGGCGCAGGGTGTTCTCGGTGATGACCCGCGGGTCGAGGAACTGCAGCAGGTAGTCGAGGCCGCCGGCCTTCGAGCCGACCCCCGACAGGCCGTAGCCGCCGAACGGCTGACGGCCGACGACGGAGCCGGTGATGGGTCGATTGACGTAGACGTTGCCGGCCCGCAGCTCGGCGGCCGCCCGGCCGATGTTGGCGGGCGAGCGCGAGTAGATGCCGGCCGTCAGCCCGTACTCCGTGCGGTTGGCGAGCTCGATGGCTGCGTCGAGGTCGTCGGCTCGCAGCACGGCCAGCACCGGCCCGAAGATCTCCTCGCAGGCGACGGGGGCGTCCGGGTCGTCGACCTCCACAACCGTCGGCGCCACGAAGTAGCCGGCCTCGGGCACGTCGGGGTGCTGGGCGAGGATGGTGCCGCGGGGCGCGGCGTCCTCGACGTAGCGCCGCACGCGCTTGTGGGCCTCCTCGTCGATCACCGGTCCGACCTGCACGTCGGGCCGTGACGGGTGGCCGACGATCAGCTCGCGGGTGGCGGCCGCGAGCCGGTCGACCACCCGGTCGTAGACCGACCCGACGACGATGAGGCGGCTGGCAGCCGAGCACTTCTGCCCGGCGTACCCGAACGCCGACACGACAGCCCCGGGCACGGCCTCGTCGGGATCGGCGTCGTCGTCGATGATCAGCGCGTTCTTGCCGCCCATCTCGGCAATGACCCGCTTGACGTGACGCTGCCCCGGCTGCGTGACCGCCGCCCGCTGGTTGATGTCCAGGCCCACCGCCCGCGAGCCGGTGAACGCGATGACGGCCACGTCCGGGTGCTCGACCAGCCGGGCGCCGACGACCTCCCCCCGCCCCGGCAGGAACTGCACGACGCCCGGCGGCGCCCCAGCCGCGAGCAGCGCCTCGATCAGCCGCCAGGCCACGGCGGGCGTCTGCTCCGCCGGCTTCAGGATGACCGGGTTGCCGGCGACGAGCGCCGCGGTGGTCATCCCGGTGGGGATGGCGAGCGGGAAGTTCCAGGGGGCGATGACGGCGGCCACGCCCTTGCCCTGGTAGAGGAGCCGGTTGGCCTCACCTGGCGGCGACTGCACCAGGTCGGCAGCGGCGCCGTCGAGGCGGATCATCTCTCGCCCGTAGTACTCGCAGAAGTCGATGGCCTCGCACACGTCGGCGTCCGCCTGGTCCCAGGGCTTGCCCGCCTCGAAGCACTCCAGGGCGGTGATCTCGTGGCGGCGCGCCCGCATCTCCTCGGCGGCGCCGAACAGCACCGCCGCGCGCTCCCGTGCCGGCGTGTGCCGCCAGTCGCCCGCGACCCGGCTGGCGTGGGCCACCGCGGCGTCGACGTCGGCGGCCGTGCACGCCGCCGCGGTGGCGACCACGGTGGCGGGGGCGGCCGGGTCGACCGACGGCAGCGTGTCCGTCGTGGCCGCCCGCTCGCCGCCGATCAGCGCGGGCACGCGCTCGCCGGCACCGGTGGCGGCTCCGACGCCGCGGACGGCGGCGGCCATGGCGGCCCGGGCGGCCGGCCGGCGCCACTCCGAGGTCGGCTCGGGCAGGTACGGCGAGGGGGCCCGGGCATCGGTGGGCGGACGGCGCTCCGCCGGTGCCGCCGGCGGCCGGACGGCGGCTCGCCGGAGGCGGGGCGGCTGCACCAGCTCCTCGAGGTCGCGGCCCTCGGCGAAGCGGTGCCGCACGAACGACTCGTTGGACGTGTTCTCCAGCAGCCGGCGGACCAGATAGGCCATGCCGGGCACCAACTCCCCCACTGGCGTGTACACCCGCAGGCGGAACCCCATCCGCCGCACTGCGGCGTGCATCGGCTCCGCCATGCCGTAGAGCATCTGGATCTCGTAGCCCGTGTCGGGGATGCCCTGATGGCGGGCGTAGGTGATGGCGTAGGCCAGCGATCGCACGTTGTGCGACCCGAAAGCGGCGCGCACCTCGCCGTGATGGTCGTGCAGCAGCCGCACGCAGCGCTCGTAGTTGGCGTCGGTCTCGGCCTTGTCGTCGAAGGTGGGCACGGGCCAGCCGGCCGCACGCGCCTGCACGACCTCCGCGTCCCAGTATGCGCCCTTGACGAGCCGCACCGTGATCGGCTCGGGGCGGCGGGCCGACCAGGCGACGAGGTCTGCGAGGTCGTCCCGGCTGTCCCGCAGGTAGGCCTGCACGACGATGCCGGCCGGCATGTCGGCGAACTCGTCCTCGGACAGCAGCTCACGGAACAGCTGGAGCGTGAGGTCCTTGACGTCGTAGTGCTCCATGTCGACGTGCACGAACGCCCCGCGCTGGCGGGCGAGCCGGAGGATCGGCCGCAGGCGACCCTTGGCGGCGGCCAGGCCGGCGTCCCGCGAGAGCGGCTCGTAGTGGGTGGCCAGGGCCGTGGGCTTCACGCTCACGTTGACACGGGGCAGGGGCCCGAGGTCATCGCGCTCGAGGTGGTCGTCGGGTGCCCACTGCCGGCTGGCGTCGTCGAGCGCCACGAGCAGCTCCCGGACCCGGCTCGCGTAGCGGTCGGCCTCGTCGGCGACCACCGTCTTCTCCCCCAGGACGTCGACGGTGAACGCGCTGCCTCCTCGCCACAGCCGGTCCAGGGCGGCGACGGCCTCGTCGGGCGAGGCGCCGGCGATGAACTGCCGGGCCATCCGCAGGATGTTGCGCCGAGCGACGTTCGCCTCGACCCGCGAGCCGAGGGGAAGCCGGCCGGCGAGGTCGATGCCGAGGTCGACGGCCTTGGGCGCGTCGCCGCCGCCGAAGTACTCGTCGAGGTGGCGGGCCACGTCCCGGCGGTCGCCGAGGGCGGGGAAGACGTCGACGAACCGGAACAGCTGCGTCTTGAACGCGGGCCGCGCCATCGCCCAGTCCATGACCCGGTCGCTCCACCAGGCGCCGCGGAGCACGTTCGCCCGACGGTCGCCACCCAGCGCCGCGAGCCGGCGGGCGAGGGTGACGGTGTCGCGCTCGATCTCGACGACCATCGAGCTCACGGTAGACCCCACTCCGGCGAAAACGCGCGACTCCGGCGCTCCACGCCCTAGCCTGGCCCCCGACATCCCCGCGCCGTGCAGGCGTGGTTCACACACAGATAGGCACAGCAAACATGGCAACAGGCACCGTCAAGTTCTTCAACGCCGAGAAGGGGTACGGCTTCATCTCGCGTGAGGACGGGAACGACGTGTTCGTCCACTTCTCCAACATCCAGGGCACCGGCTACCGGTCGCTCGAGGCCGGGCAAGCCGTCGAGTTCGAGATCGGCCCGGGCCGCAAGGGCGACGAAGCCCAGAACGTCCGGGTGCTCTGAATCGACGTGTCACGGCGGCGTACGACCTTCGGGAAGCTCCAGCGAGAACGTGACAAGCAGGCCAAGGCCAAGGCAAAGCTCGAGCGCAAGGCCCAGCGGGCCGAGCAGTCCGAGCAGCAGGGCGAACAACCCGCTCCCCAGGCCGACCAGGCCACGGTGCTAGCGCAGCTGGCCGAGCTGCACGCCGCCTTCGACGACGGTCAGATGGGCCTCGAGGACTTCGAGGCTCGACGCGACGAGCTGACGAGACAGCTCCGGATCGACTGACCCACCCTCTCTCCGAACTTGCGGTGGTTGTCGGGGTCATAGCCCCTGTAACCACCGCAAGTTCGCCGAGGTTTCACTACCCTCGGTCGTGTGGGGGAGGAGCTGCAGCGGTCGAGCCGTGACCCCGAGGGGCTGCGCCAGCGGCTGGAGGCCTGGTTGGCCACGCGGTTGCCCGCTGGCGCCGGGCCGGCCATCGGACCCCTGGCGGGGACGGCGGCCAACGGCATGTCAAGCGAGACGCTGCTGTTCGACGCCGAGTGGACCCACCACGGCGCCCGCCGGTCCGAGCGCCTGGTGGCCCGGGTGGCCCCGGACCCGCACGACGTGCCGGTGTTCCCCCGCTACGACCTCGACCGGCAGTACGAGGCCATGCGGCTCGTCGACCGGCTCACGACGGTGCCGGTGCCGGCCGTGTGGTGGTCGGAGCCCGATCCCGCGCCCCTGGGCATGCCGTTCTTCGTCATGGGTCAGGTGGACGGCCGGGTGCCGTCGGACGTCCCGCCGTACAACTTCGGCGACAGCTGGCTGTCCGATGCCTCCGCCGCTGACCGGCGCTGCCTGCAGGACGCCACCGTCGGCGTCCTCGCCGAACTGCACGCCGTCGATCGCCCGACCGAGCGGTTCGCCTTCCTCGCCCTCGACGCCGCCGGCGACACGCCGCTGCGCCGGCGGGTGGCCCACACCCGGGACTGGTACGCCTTCGCCGTCGGGGAGCTGGGTCGGCCCTCGCCGCTGATCGAGCGAGGCTTCGCCTGGCTCGAGGACCACTGGCCCGCACACGAGGGGCCCGCCGTGTTGTCCTGGGGCGACGCCCGCATCGGCAACGTCATCTACGACGGCTTCGTCCCCGCGGCCGTGCTCGACTGGGAGATGGCGGCGCTGGCGCCCCAGGAGATCGACGTCACCTGGTTGATCTACGGCCACCGCCTCTTCGAGGACATCGCCGGGTCGATGGGGCTGCCGGGCATGCCCGGGTTCCTGCGTTCCGACGACGTGGCGAGCGCGTACGAGGCGCTCACCGGGTACACGCCCCGTGACCTCGCCTTCTACGGCACCTACGCGGCGTTGCAGTTCGCCATCGTGTTCCTGCGGACCGGGCGGCGGCAGGCCCACTTCGGCGAGAGGGAGATGCCGCCCGACGTCGACGACCTGATCCTGAACCGAGAGCCGCTGGAGCGCATGCTCGCCGACATCTACGACTGGACGTGACCCCCCACATCGCGAACTGGTTGTAGTTATGCGGTATATGACCGCATAACTACAACCAGAATGAGGTTTTGCCGTGTTTCCCCATCCGTTGGACGAGTACCCCATCCACCAGGTGCCGCTGTCGCTGCGGCACATGGCGACGAGCGACCGCAACTTCTACGACCGGTACTACTTCTGCGCCCACGACCGCAGCGGCGAGGTGTTCTTCATCAGCGGGCACGGGG
>DASQUY010000611.1:0-8189 GCA_035641055.1 Acidimicrobiales bacterium
TCCATGCGCACGTCGTCCTGGGGCAGGTAGTACCGCGAGGGCAGGCCGGTCTCGTCGAGGCGCAACGCGTGGTCGGTCGTGGCCAGCAGTTCGCCGTCGAGTCGAACCTCGACATGAGCATCGCTGGGGGTGATGGTGACGAGGTGACCTGCGCCCATTGAGTCTTTCAACACCAGTGAAACCTGCATCATTCCCCGCCGCGGCGTGTCGGCGCCGGTCAGCGCGCGACCGGTTCGGCCGCGCCAGGCAACGCTCGGCGAGCAGCTCGTCCCATCCCGCGACGTACCGGACGTCGAGATCCCGTGAACTCAGGTTCACGCCTATCCGAGTACCGCGACCGCTACCACGCCGCCGAAGTGCGGCGGTATCGCCGGCTCGACGGTGCTTCGCGACGGACTGCCCCCGGCGGTGCTCATCATCGCGAGCGCGACGTAATCCGCGTTCATGCCCGACCCCGCGGGGCGCACCGAACGAGGCGACAGAATGACGGCCTGATGGGCCTCACGCAGCACGCAGAACGGCGCGTCTGTCATGGTTTGTCACCCGCCCTACTCGCTCAGGTCGATCGCTTGCGGGTCATGGTTCGCGGTGCTGCAACCAGCCATCATCACCCACCGTGACGGAGTGAGGCCGGGTCAAGCCGTCCGCTGGGGCCAAGTCAAGCCGGGCCCGCCATTCCCAGGCCGGGATGGGGCGCCCCCGGAAGGTGTAAGCGCCGCCGGCGGGGTGTCGTAGGGTTCCGCGCATGACTTCGACCGCGGATTCCCCCGACGCGTTCGGTCCCACCACCGCCACCGCCCCCGTCCCCGCGGCGCGGGCCGTCGACGCCACCAAGATCTACGGCAGCGGCGAGACGGCGGTCCTGGCCCTCGACGACGTGACCGTCGAGCTCCCCGACGGGCAGTACACGGCCATCATGGGCCCGTCGGGCTCGGGCAAGTCGACGCTCATGCACTGCCTGGCCGGCCTCGACTCCCTCACCTCGGGCAAGGTGTTCATCGGCGACGTCGACCTGACCACGCTGAGCGACAAGGAGCTCACGAGGCTCCGGCGCGACAGCGTCGGCTTCGTGTTCCAGGCCTACAACCTGGTACCCACGCTCACCGCCATCGAGAACATGACCCTGCCGTCGTCGCTCGCCGGCGACAAGGCCGACCCCGACTGGCTCGAGAGGGTGATCAAGACGACCGGCCTGGGCGACCGGCTCCACCACCGCCCGAGCGAGCTGTCGGGGGGTCAGCAGCAGCGCGTGGCTGTGGCCCGGGCGCTGGCCAGCCAGCCGAAGATCATCTTCGCCGACGAGCCCACCGGCAACCTCGACTCCCGCGCCAGCGCCGAGATCCTCGAGTTCCTGCGCCAGGCCGTGAGCGAGATGGGCCAGACCATCGTGATGGTCACCCACGAGCCCACCGCCGCGGCGTACGCCGACGCCGTGCTGTTCCTCGGCGACGGGCGCATCGTGGACCACATGGAGAAGCCCACGGCCGAGCGGGTGCTCGACCGCATCAAGGAGCTCGGAGACTGACGCCGATGGCCGCGGACCTGACGGCGGCCCCGTCACCGGCTCCCTCCGCCGCCGGGCGGGTGCCCTCGGGCGGCATGGGCAAGGTGGCCGTGCGCGGCCTGGTGGACCACAAGATGCGCCTGCTGTCGACGATCGCCGCCGTGGCGCTGGGCGTCGGGTTCATGGCCGGGGTCCTGGTCCTCACGGACACCATGAACAAGTCGTTCGACGACATCTTCGCCACCGCCTTCGAGGGCACCGACGCCGTGGTTCGCTCGAGCCAGGCGATCGAGACCGAATTCGGTGACGAGATCCGGAGCCGGCTCGACGCGTCACTCCTGGACACCGTCAGGGCGGCCGACGGCGTGGCCGAAGCCGAGGGATCGGTGCAAGGGTTCGCCCGCATCGTCGACCAGGATGGCGATCCGGTGGGCGATCCCGGGTTCGGCCCGCCGACGTTCGGGGCCAACTGGATCACGGTCGACCAGCTCAACGGCTTCACGGTGGCCGACGGCCGCGCCCCCCAAGCCGCCGACGAGGTGGTGATCGATCGGCGCACCGCCGACGAGACGGACTATCAGGTCGGCGACAGCGTGCGGGTGCAGCACCCGCAGGGGGTCGACGACTACGAGCTGGTGGGCATCGCCCGCTTCGGCAACGCCGACAGCCCGGGTGGCGCGACGTACGCCTTGTGGATCACCGAGGAGGCGCAGCGGACCGTGGGCGAGCCCGGCCGGTTCGACTCGATCAATGCGGTGGCCGCCGGCGGCGTCTCCCAGTCCGAGGTCGCTGGCGCCATCGAGGACGAGCTGACGTCGGCCGGCGACACCGACCTCGAGGTGCTCACTGGCGAGCAGATCACCGAGGAGAGCCAGGACGACCTGAAGGACCAGCTCTCGTTCCTCACGACGTTCTTCCTCGTCTTCGCCGTCGTCGCCCTAGGGGTGGGGACGTTCGTCATCTACAACTCGTTCTCGATCATCGTCGCCCAGCGCACCCGCGAGATGGCACTCATGCGGGCGGTCGGCGCCAGCCGGCGCCAGGTCCGCCGGGCGGTGCTGATCGAGGCGCTGGCGATCGGCCTGCTGGGCGCGCTCGTCGGGGTGCTGCTCGGGCTGGCCCTCGCCCAGCTTCTGGTCGGGCTGTTCGGCATCGAGGGCAGCCTGGTGATCGGCCCGCGGACCGTGATCATCGCCCTGGTGATCGGCGTCGTCGTCACGCTCACCTCGGCGCTCGTCCCGGCGCGGCGGGCCTCGAAGGTGCCGCCGGTGGCCGCCATGCGCGACGTGTCGATCGACACCACCGGCCGCTCGCGGCTCCGCCTCGTCGCCGGCGTGATCGTCGCGGGGGTGGGTGTCGCCGCCGTGGTGACGGGGGCGACGGAGCGGGAGGTGGCGGCCGTGGGGTTGGGCGTGTTCCTCTCGTTCGTCAGCCTCATCCTGCTCGGTCCCGCCCTGGCGGGACCCATCAGCCGCCTCGTCGGCAGGCCGCTCGGGCGCGTCCGCGGGGTCACCGGGACACTGGCCCGGCAGAACGCCGGGCGCAATCCGCGGCGCACGTCGGCCACCGCCCAGGCCCTGATGATCGGCGTGGGGCTGGTGTCGTTCTTCCTGGTGGTCAACGACTCGATCCGCCAATCGATCGACGACGTGCTGGGCGAGTCGTTCACCGGCGACTTCGTCATCAACGCCGGCTTCGGCCCCACCGGCCTGCCGGCCGGGCCCGACGGGGTGGCGGCCACCGTCGCCGAGCTGCCGGAGGTGGCCGACGTGGTGCCCGTGCGGTTCACGCCGGCGGAGTCCGCCGGCGACAACATCCAGGTCACGGGCACCACCGGCGCCGCGGTCGACACCTTCTCGCTCAGCATCACCGACGGGTCGGGTGCGCTCGATCCCGGCGAGATCGTGCTCGACGCCGACACCGCCGACGAGCGCCGGCTCGGCATCGGCGATGCGGTCGACATCGCGTTCGTCGACACCGGCACCCACACGTTCACGGTCGCCGGCATCAGCGACGCCACCGAGGCCAACAGCATCGGCAACTACGTGATCGGACTCGAGGACTACACCGCCGCCGTGCCCCTCGGGACAGACGGCATGGTCATCGTCGAGCTCGCCCCGGGCGTGTCGATCGAGGAGGCACAGCCGGAGATCGAGGCGGTGGTCGAGCCGTTCGCCACCGCCGACGTGCAGAGCGCCGCGCAGTTCGCCGACGCGATCAAGGACCAGCTCAACATCCTGCTGCTCCTGATCCTTGGCCTGTTGGCCCTGGCCATCATCATCGCCCTGCTGGGCATCATGAACACCATCGCCCTGTCCGTCCTGGAGCGCACCCGCGAGCTCGGGCTCCTCCGGGCGGTGGGGATGTCCCGGCGCCAGCTCCGCTCGACGATCCGCTCGGAGTCGGTGATCATCGCCCTCTTCGGCACGCTGCTGGGCCTGGCGTTCGGCCTGCTGGGCGGCTGGGGCATGGTCACCGCGTTCCGGGACGAGGGCTTCGAGGTCTTCAGCATCCCCTACGCCGAGTTGGTGGCGGTCGTCATCGTCGCCGCCGGCGCCGGCATCCTCGCCGCCCTGTGGCCGGCGTGGCGGGCCAGCCGCATGAACGTGCTCGACGCGATCCATGAGGAGTGACGCCGAGTAACGCCGAGGCGGCACGACCGGGAGCACGGAGTGACGCCGATAGGGGACCGCGACGCGGCTGGCCAGTAGCCTTGCCTGGATGCCCCGCACCTTCTGGGTGGAGACGCTGGGCTGTCCGAAGAACCAGGTCGACTCGGACAAGCTCACTGGGACGATGCTCGTCGACGGGCTCGTGCCGGCGGCGGGGCCCGACCGCGCCGACCTCGTGGTGGTCAACACCTGCGCCTTCATCGAGGAGGCGAGACGGGAGTCGATCGACGTCGTCCTCGGCCTGGCGGAACAGAAGCGGGCCGACGCCGAGCTGGTGGTGACCGGGTGTCTGGCCGAACGCTACGGCGGGGAGCTCGCCGAGGCGCTCCCGGAGGCCGACGCCGTGGTGGGCTTCGGCGTGCCGGTCAGCCTGGGGACGACGCGGTCGACGGGGCCGGGGGTTCCGGCGTTCGACTTGCTCAACCTGCCGCGGCCGGCGCCAGCCGCGCCGTGGGCCTACGTCAAGGTGGCCGAGGGGTGCGACCGGGCCTGCGGCTTCTGCGCCATCCCGGCCTTTCGGGGCCCGCAGCGCAGCCGGTCGGTGGCGTCGATCCTCGACGAGGTGGAGGGCTTGGCGGACGCCGCCGTGCGAGAGGTCGTGCTGGTGGCCCAGGACCTGGCCGCCTACGGCCGCGATCGGGGGAGGGGCGAGCGCCGGATCGTGCCGCTCGTGGAGGCGGTCGCCCGGCGCGTCGACCGGGTGCGCCTGCTGTACCTGTACCCGTCCGACCTCACGGACGAGCTCGTGGAGGCCATCTGCGCCACCGGCGTGCCGTACTTCGACCTGTCGCTGCAGCACGCCTCCCGCCCGCTGCTGCGGCGCATGCGGCGCTGGGGCGACGGCGAGCGCTTCCTGCGCCGCATCGACGACATCCGGGCGCAGGCCCCCGAGGCAGCCTTCCGGTCCAACTTCATCATCGGCTATCCCGGCGAGACCGAGGACGACCACGACGAGCTGCTGCGGTTCGTCGCCGCCGCCGAGCTCGACTGGGCGGGCGTCTTCGCCTACAGCGAGGAGGAGGGCACCCATGCCGCCGGGTTGGACGGCAAGGTCGACCCCGGGCTGGCGGGGGAGCGGTTGGCGGAGGTGCGTGAGCTGCAGGATGGCATCACGGCCCGCCGGCGGGATGCCCTGGTGGGCAGCGCGGTCGAGGTGCTCGTCGACGCCCCGGGCGAGGCCCGCAGCCACCGGGAGGCGCCCGAGATCGACGGCATCGTGGCCGTGCCCGAGCACCTCGCCGTGGGCGAACTGGCCAAGGTGACGGTCACCGGAGCCGCCGGCACGGACCTGGAGGCGGTCACGCCATGAGGGCTGTGAACCGCGTGACGTCGCCTGCCCGCTGGGCTGCCCGAGGCAATAGCTCACGTCTCCGACAGCCCGAGGCAATGACGAACGGTTTTCGTTCGCTATTGCCTCGAAAGCTCACCATCGACCGTTATTGCCTCGCCGCGGCGTGCCCACCCGGGGGTCGATGATGGCCACCTCGTTCGGCCCGTCGGCCCTCGTCACGCCGGCCAATGCCGTCACCACGGCACGGCTGCTGCTCGCCCCGCTGATGTGCGGGCTGATCATCGTGACGGGACCGTCGTACGCCGCGTTGGCGCCGTGGACGCTGCTGGCCGCCACCGACGGTGTGGACGGCTGGCTGGCGCGCCGCATGGGCACCACGCGGTCCGGCGCGTTTCTCGACCCGCTGGCCGACAAGGCCCTCGTGCTGGGGGCGATGTGGGCCCTGGTGGTCGGCGGCGTCTTCTGGTGGCTGCCGGTCCTCCTCATCAGCGCCCGCGAGGTGGGCATGTCGGTGTTCCGCTCGTACTGGGGGCGCCGAGGGCTGGCGGTGCCGGCCCACCTGTGGGCCAAGATCAAGACCGTGGTGCAGTCGCTGGCCGTGGCTCTGGCACTCATCCCTCCTATCGCCGACGACCACGCCTGGATCGCCGGGGGCACGCTCTGGATCGCGGTGATGCTCACCCTGGCCACGGGGCTGCAGTACGTGTTGGCCGGCAGCCGGGCAACGGAGATCGGCGGCCTGCGGCGCCGCCGTTCGCTCGAGGGGGCCTGAGGGGTTCGATGCGGTGCGAGATCGTGGCCGTGGGTACCGAGCTGCTGCTCGGCCAGATCGTCGACACCAACTCGGCCTGGCTGGGCGAGCAGCTCGCCCTGGCAGGGGTCGACTGCACCCATCAGCAGACAGTGGGCGACAACCTCGAGCGCATCGTGGGCGCCCTCGAGCTGGCACTGAGCCGGGCGGACGCTGTCGTCGTGTGCGGCGGGCTGGGCCCCACCCAGGACGACATCACGCGCGACGCCATCGCCGCCGTGATGGGGGTGCCGCTGGTGCACGACGACGACGTCGCCGACCGGATCCTCGAGCGCTTCGCCGCCCGCGGCCGGCGCATGCCGGCGAACAACCTGCGCCAGGCGCAAGTGCCCCGCGGCGCCGCCGCCATCGCCGATCCGCAGCCGGGCACCGCCCCGGGTCTCGTCTGCCCGATCGGCCCGACGGGCAGCGACGGCGCCGACGCGGACGACGGAGGCCACGGGAGGGAGGGCGGCAAGGTGATCTACGCCGTGCCAGGCGTGCCCTACGAGCTGCGGGAGATCGTCACCGGTGCGGTGCTGCCCGACCTGCAGCGGCGGGCCGGGGCGCGGGCCGTCATCCGGTCCCGCACGCTGCGCACGTGGGGCGACAGCGAGTCGGGGCTGGCCGAGCGGCTGGCCGAGCACATGGCGGAGCTCGACGGTGCGGGACCAGCGGCGCCGACCCTGGCGTTCCTGGCCAGCGGGATCGAGGGGCTCAAGCTGCGCATCACCGTCAAGGCGGAGGACGAGGGTCTCGCGCGGCAGCGGCTCGACGCCGAGGAGCAGGTCGTGCGGGGGCTGCTGGGCGACATGGTGTTCGGAGTCGACGACGAGACGATGGAGCAGGCGGTCGCCCGGTTGCTCGTCGAGCGGGGGCTCACGCTGGCAGTGGCCGAGTCGCTCACTGGGGGGCTGGTCGCCTCACGGCTCGTCAACGTGCCGGGGGCGAGCGGCTGGTTCCGGGGCGGCGTGGTGGCGTACGCCGGCGACGTGAAGACCGACCTGCTCGGCGTGCCGGCCGGCCCCGTGGTGACGGCCGAGGCGGCCGCGGGGATGGCGGCTGGGGTGCGGCGGCGACTGGGGGCCGACGTCGGGCTCGGGGTCACAGGCGTGGCCGGCCCCGACGGGGCCGAGGGACAGCCGGCCGGGACCGTGTTCCTGGCCGCGGTGGTGGGTGAAGGCGAGCCGATCGGGGGGCGGGTCCGGCTGCCGGGTGACCGCGACCGGGTGCGGCATTTTGCCTGCATCTCGCTGCTCGACCTCCTGCGTCGGACCCTGGTCGGTGCGGGCTCACCCCGCCCGGCCTGATGCTGCTCGCTGGGCTCGGTCCGATGGGGTGCTGAAGTGCGCCTGTTCGTCGGGGTCGCACCGCCCGACGACGTGCTGGACCTGATCGCCGACCTGCCCCGTCCCGCCCAGGCCGGCCTCCGCTGGACGACCCGCGAGCAGTGGCACGTGACGCTGCGGTTCCTGGGCGAGGTCGAGGATCCCGAGCCCGTCGTCGACGCTCTGGAGTCCGGCGGCCTTCGACGGGTCGGTGCCTGCGAGGCGACCGTGGGACCGGCGGTCACGGCCCTGTCGCGCCACGTGCTGTCGCTTCCGGTCGCCGGGCTCGACGACCTGGCGGCGGCGGTGGTCGCGGCGACGAGGACATTCGGCCGGCCGCCCGAGCCGCGGCCGTTCCAAGGACACGTCACGCTCGCCCGCACGACCGGGGCCACACGGCAGAGCGTCCGCCGGCTGGCGGGTGAGGTCGTGGGGCAGGAGCTCTCGGCCCGGTTCAGGGTGGCCGACGTGCGGCTCGTCCGCAGCCACCTCGGGCGTGGCGGGGCCCGCTACGAGGACGTGTACGTCCACCACCTGGGCTGACGGCGCTGGCCGGAGATCCGGCCGGCGGGTGCTTGAACGAACTAGCGTTCGAAACTACAGT
>DASQUY010000612.1:0-3239 GCA_035641055.1 Acidimicrobiales bacterium
CCGCCACGAACAGCACGTCGCACTCGGCGTCGAAGCGGGGATCGGCGAGCGCTGCGCCGGCCTCGGCGAGCTGGCGAGTGGCGGCGTCGGCCACCGGCCCCGTGCCGGCGACTGCGGCCGTCCGCCCGGAGAGCGGACCGGTGGCCTCGGCGGCCGCCAGCGCCCCGGCGGCGGTGAGCGCGGCGTCGGGCTCGCTCCCGCCCAGGGGCGCCAGGTCGTCGGCCGACAGCCCCAGCCCCGGCGACAGCCCCAGCTGGACGCCCTCGGCGAGGGTGCCCACCTCGCCGAGGAACGCCTTCACGGCGCTATCGCGGTCCTCGGGTCGGGCGTTGATCCCCGCAGACGCCCCGCCGTGCGCGGCGACGCCGAAGGAGGCGAACGCGTAGGTCGCCGACCGGGCGAGCAGCGTGGCCCCGTCCTGCAGCACCTTGGGCGCCAGCCGGGCCACGCCGGCCGCGGTGGTGGCAGCGTCGAGGTCGAGGACGACGAACGCGTCGGTCGAGGACAGCCGGTGCACCTTCACGGTGGGCGATTCTCGCCGACGGCCGCGCCCCGCTCCCAGCCGGTGGGCGCCCCCCATACCCGAACTTGCGGTGGTTAGAGGGGCTATGACCCCGATAACCACCGCAAGTTCGAGGGTGGCGCCGCCGGCGGGTGATGATGGCGGGATGACCGAGGAGCATCCGGCCCCCGACGATCCCTACATCTGGCTGGAGGAGGTCGAGGATGAGAGGGCGCTGGACTGGGCGCGGGCCCGCAACGCCGAGGCGTTCGCCGAGCTGGCCGAGAGCCAGCGGTTCCGGGACCTGAAGGCCGAGATCCTCGAGGCGTTGGATGCCGACGACCGGATCCCGTACGTCGTTCGCCGCGGCGAGCACCTCTACAACTTCTGGCGGGACGCAGACCATCCCCGGGGCCTGTGGCGCCGCACCACGCTGGACTCGTTCCGCACGGCCGAGCCGGCGTGGCAGGTGATCCTGGACGTGGACGCCCTCGCCGAGGAGGAGGGCGAGAGCTGGGTGTGGCAGGGCGCGATGGTCCTGCGCCCGGGGCACCGGCGGGCCCTCGTCGAGCTGTCCCGCGGCGGCGCCGACGCCGCGGTCGTGCGGGAGCTCGACCTGGTCGAGCCGGGGTTCGTGCCCGACGGGTTCGGCCTGCCCGAGGCCAAGAGCGACGTCGACTGGATCGACGCCGACCACATCTTCGTCGGCACGGACTTCGGGCCGGGGTCGCTGACCACATCGGGGTATCCGCGGGTGGTCAAGCGTTGGCGACGGGGCACGCCGCTCGCCGACGCCGAGGTGGTGTTCGAGGGGAAGCCGGAGGACGTGGCGGCCTACGCCCACCACGACCCGACCGAGGGCTTCGAGCGCGACTTCGTCGGCCGGGCACCCGACTTCTTCACGAGCGAGGAGTTCCTGCTGCGCCCGGACGGCTCCCTCGAGAAGATCGACGTTCCCGGCGATGCGAGCGTGAGCGTGCACCGGGACTGGCTGCTGATCCGGCTTCGCACCCCGTGGTCGGTGGCGGGCGCCGAGTACCCGGCCGGCGCCCTGCTGGTCGCCCGCTTCGACGACTACCTGGCCGGGGACCGGGACCTGGCGCTCCTGTTCGAGCCCGACGAGCACCGCTCGCTGCGCGGCTACACGTGGACGCGGCACCACCTGATCCTCGCCACCCTGACCGACGTGAAGACCGAGCTCGAGGTGCTCACGCCGGGAGAGGGCTGGGGGCGCGCCCCGCTGCCCGGCGTCCCCGAGCTCGGGGTGGCCGACGTGGTCGACACCGACCCGGACCACACCGACGAGTACTTCCTCGACTCTCAGTCGTTCGTCGAGCCTGCGACCCTGCGCCGAGGCGAGGTCGGCGCCGGCGTGGAGGTCCTGCGCCGGGCACCGGCCCGCTTCGACGCCACGGGCATCGACGTGCGACAGCACGTCACCACCTCGCGGGACGGCACCCGGGTGCCGTACTTCGTGGTCGGCCCCGGGCACTCCGACGGCACGGACGGCCCCCGCCGCCCCGACCACCCGGCGCCGACGCTGCTCACCGGGTACGGCGGCTTCGAGGTGTCGCTCCTGCCGTCCTACAGCGCCATCGTCGGGCGCGGCTGGCTGGCCCGCGGCGGCACGTACGCGGTCGCCAACATCCGGGGTGGGGGCGAGTACGGCCCCCGGTGGCACCAGGCGGCCATGCGTGAGAATCGGCCCCGGGCGTACGAGGACTTCGCCGCCGTGGCCCGGGATCTCGTGGCCCGGGGAATCACGGCGCCGGAGCGGCTGGGCGTCCAGGGCGGCAGCAATGGGGGCCTGCTGGTGGGCGTCATGCTCACGACCAACCCCGAGCTGTTCGGCGCCGCCGTCTGCCAGGTGCCGCTGCTGGACATGCACCGCTACCACCGGCTTCTCGCGGGCGCCTCGTGGATGGCCGAGTACGGCGATCCGGACGATCCCGGCGACTGGGCGTACCTGCGCACCTGGTCCCCCTACCACCGGCTCGACGGCCGCCGGGCCTACCCGCCCGTGCTGTTTGTGACCTCCACCCGGGACGATCGCGTCCATCCCGGTCACGCCCGCAAGATGACGGCGAAGATGGCGGACCTCGGGCTGGACGTGCGCTACTACGAGAACATCGAGGGCGGCCACGGCGGCGCCGCCGACAACGAGCAGGCCGCCCTCATGTGGGCGTTGGCGCTCGAGTTCCTGTGGCAGCGCCTGGGCTGACTACCCGGGCGGTGCCGTCGTCGGTGATGGATGATGGCGGGATGAGCGTGAGGTTCGAGACCTACGACGAGCGGGTGGCCGAGGGGCTGCGAGCGGAGCACGAGCGGGACGAGGGCCTGCCGGGCTGGCTGGGGATCAGCGTGGCCGACGTCGGCCCGGGCCGCATGCGCGCCGTCCTGCCGGTGCGTCCCGAGCTGCTGACGCCGTTCGGCAACCTGCACGGCGGCGTGCTGGCGGCGCTGTGCGACCACGTCCTCGGCACCGTGTGCTACCCGGTCATCCCCCGGGGCGCGTGGGCGGCGACCACGGAGTTCAAGCTCAACTACCTGGCGCCGGTCAACTCCGGCGAGCTGGCCGCCACCGCCACGATCGTGGCCCTGTCCAAGCGGACGGCGGTGGTCCGCATCGAGGTCGACAACGACGGGCGCCCCGTCTGCGCCGCCCAGGGCACGGTGCTCGTCATGCCGCCGCGGCCGAAGCCGGACGAACCGGAGGCGCCGTGAGCCCCACGGCGGC
>DASQUY010000613.1:0-5080 GCA_035641055.1 Acidimicrobiales bacterium
CCGCCGCCGGATCCGCCGAGCGGGCGGTGCTGGACCGGCGGAGCGACGAGCTGGCCCGGTCGCTCCTCGACCCCCTCGGCGAGCGCCAGCGCGAGCGCCTCGTGGCGGCGATGGCCGAGGTCGAGCGGCTGCTCGCCGCGGCGCTGGTCGAGATCGAGACCGTCGATCCGGGACAGGCCGCGGCCCAGCACTGCCTGCGCGAGTACGCCGCCGAGCTCGACCGGCGGTTCGACACCGGCTTCGATCCGGCGCGGAGCGCCTCCCCCTCCGTCGACGAGTTCCGCCCGCCCGGTGGCACGTTCCTCGTGGCGACGCTGCGGGGACGGCCGGTTGGCTGCGGGGCCCTCAAGTTCCACGGCGACGAGACCGTCGAGCTCAAGCGTCTGTGGGTCGACGGGTCGGCACGCGGCCTGGGCATCGGCCGGCGTCTGCTCGCCGAGCTCGAGGCCCGCGCCGCGGCCCACGGTGGGGTGGTTCGGCTCGACACGAACCGGACCCTCACCGAGGCGATCGACCTCTACCGCTCGGCCGGCTACCGCGAGGTCGAGCCGTTCAACGACGAGCTGTACGCCGACTACTGGTTCGAGAAGCGCCTGACGGGCGCGGCCGGGTGACGGCTGTCCACCGCACCCCGGAGAGCCTTCAGGGCCGCGTCAGGCTGGCGAGGACCGCTCGACGGCGGCCTTGAGCCGCCGGAAAGCGGTGCGCCGTTTCCACATCTTCAGCTTCCAGTGCCGGCGGCGGCGCCGCGACGGCCGGGCCTTGACCGGGTCGTGGTGCCGTTCGGCCCGGAAGCCGATGCCCGGCTCGATCACGTCGTCGGGCTCAGCTCCGCCGTAGATCTGGCCGGTGACGTCGGCCAGGGCGGTGTTGACCCGGCGGCGCTCCGCCCGGGCGTGGACCCTGCGCTCCTGGCGATGCGGGAGGACCGCCTCGCCGGTGCGGTGACGGTTGCTCATGCGTCTCTCCTGACGAAAGAGGCGACACAAACTGCTGCCGTGACCCCGACCGTAGCCGCCGGCCGGCCGCGTGTCTCGGGGTGGAGGCGAAGTTCTCGGCCCCTCCTTGGGTCGTCGCGGGTGGGGGTCAGCGAGGCAATACCGAACGGTCCCGGGCGGTCGAGGCAATGACGGACGGAAATCGTTCGCCATTGCCTCGAGTGACTCGCACCGTTCGCCATTGCCTCGGGTCACGGGCGGTCTGCCGAGCGACCCCGTGGCCAGCACGTGACCGGGTTCACATGCCATGGGCGCCGGCCCGCTGTGACCTCGGGAGGCGACGGGCCTAGCCTGCGGGGCGTGGTGCAGAACGTGGCCACCGCCCCCCGCCCGGCCGCCGACGCCGCCGTCCGGCGGCTGCTCCGGATCCCCGACGGCCCGCCCGGCTCGGAGGGGGCGGCCCAGCGGGCGTTCTCGACCTCGATCGTCGTGTCGGGGACGCGGTGCCTGCTCACCTACATCGCCCTGCCGTTCCTGGCGCCGGCCCTGGGGTTCGCCGCGGGCGTGGCCCCCGCCATCGGCATCCCCGTCGGTCTCGTCGCCATCGGCGCGAACATCCTGACCATCCGCCGGTTCTGGGCGGCCGACCACCGTTGGCGCTGGGGTTACACGGGGCTGGCGCTGACCGTGATCGCCCTGCTGGTCGTCCTGATGGTCATCGACGTCGCCGAGCTCGTCGGCTGACGGCCACGAGTCGCATGCGCCGGCTCGGTCTGTTGGCGCTCGGGTGGCTCGCCGTCGCGGTCGGCAGCATCGGCATCGTCGTCCCCGGCCTCCCGACGACGGTGTTCTTCATCGTGGCGGCCGCCTGCTTCGCCCGGTCGAGCCCCCGCTTCGAGCAGTGGGTCCTCAACCTGCCCAAGGTGGGGCCGATGGTGCGCGACCACCGGGCCGGCCTCGGCATGCCCCGCCGGGCGAAGGCCGTGGCGATCGGCATGATCCTCGTCGCCTGCACCCTCAGCTCGCTGGCGCTGGGGTCGCCCCTGCTGGCCGGGATCGTGATGGGCGCCGGGCTGGTCGGCGTCGGGTACGTGGGCTGGCGCGTCCCCACCCGCGAGCGGGTGCTGGCCGGCCGCGACGGCCTGCAGCCCTGACCCTGGGGCCCCAGCCCTGGGGCCCGAGCCCACCGTTCTCAGCCGTCGGTGTCTGCCGGCAACAGGCGGAACGCACCACGCTGGAGGGGCGCCATGGCCCGGAAGCACCGCTCGTCCACCGTGAAGAGGCGGCGGGTGCGGTGCCGCCTGGCGAGCACCACCAGCGACGCGTCGGCGAGCCCCACCTCCAGATCCCGATAGCGGCGGGCGACGTCGCGGGCGACCGACAGTTCGTCGGCAGTGAGCCCCTCGGCCGCGAACGTGCCCTCGGCCACGTCGTCGAGGAACGCCAGCTCGGCGTCGACGCCCAGCCGTGTGAGGACGAGGTAGTCGGCCGCCGCCACGGCGATCTGCGAGGTTACGAGGGGATCGCGCTCGGCACGCAGGAAATCGCTCACGGCTTCGTGGGCGGGATCGTCGCGGTCCGCTTGGGCGAACAGCGCGCCCGCATCGACGATGACCGTCATCGGCGATGCCGGACGGCGCCGACGCCGAGCCGGCCGGCCACCTCCTCGGCGGTCCAGCGCCGTTCGGCTGCCCCGCCGCTCGCCCCGACTCCCATGCTGCGAAACACCCGACGCGGCCGCCGTCGGTCGAGCAGCCGGCGAACACCCTCGCGGATGAGCTCGGCCTGGGAGCGGCCCGTCGATCTGGCTAGCGCGCGCAGCCCTTCGGCTTCGTCATCGCTCAGGTAGACGGAGGTCTTGCGCATGGCACGTAGGGTACCACCCATAGGGCGCCCACCAAGCGGGCGGGTCGTCAGCCCTCGGCGTACGCCTCGGCCTGGCTGGCCACGAGGTCGACGATGTTGCCCATGGCGACGTTGACGTCGACCAGGTGCATGCCCCACTCCGGGGTCAGGTCCCCGCCGATGTCGTCCGTGCGGGGGTCGGCGGGATCGCCGTTGACGTGCAGCGACAGGTAGGTGAACTCCCCCTCGCTCACGCACTCGGCCTCGATGAGCCCGGGGTACGTCACCCACGGGGTGGTGATCTCGGAGGTGCGGGCCTCATCCGCGAACGGCTGCGGGTCGCCGAGCAGCGTCCCGTCGGGCGGGTCGATGTTGAAGTACGGCTCGAGCTCCGTGAGCCCGCCGGCGCCGGACGGGTCGGCTGGGTTCACGCAGGCGGCGCGCTGTCCCGCCCCGCCGGCCCGGCCGAAGAAGCTGTTGCCGGGCGGCGGGACGTCGGACCGGAACGACGCGTACGACACGACGCAGCCCGTCTGGTCGTCGGATTCGCACAGCGGCACGTTGGCGAAGTCGCCGCCGACCACCTCTCCCTCGGGCACGGCCACGGACCCCCCGAGCAGGTACGCCCCGACCAGGCGGTCGCGCAGCAGCGGCTCGTCGTCGATCTCGTCGGCCACGAGGCGGCTGAGCAGGCCCGCCCCCTGCGAGTGGCCGATGAGCACGAAGCCCCGGCCGTCGCTCTCGTTCGCCACGTAGTGGCGGAAGGAGTCGACCACGTCGTCGTAGGCCACCCGGCGGGGATCGGGGCCGTCCTGGTCATCGCCCTGGTCGCCGCCGCCGCTGAGTCCCTCGAGCAGTCTCGTGAGCGTGAGCTGCCGGTAGATCGGGGCGAAGACCCGGCACGAGCTGGTCAGGCGGGCGACCTGGTTGTAGGCGGTGACCATCTCCTCGCCCTCGCCGGGCTGGAAGTCGCCGTTGGCCGCCTCGTCGTTGCTGACGGTGGGGTACACGTAGAAGCAGTCGACGAGCGGATCGACGGCGACCTCGTGCGCCTGCAGCTCGGTGGTGCCGTCGGCGTGCACGGCTGTGGCGTCGAGGTCACGCTGGCACACCCCGTCGGCCAGGGCCGGTTTGCACAGCCAGCGGGCGTCGTCGGCGTAGACCGTGCTCTCGTACCCCTCGTAGTCCGCCGGCAGCTCGACGGCGGCGTCGTCGGCCTCGGCGGCCTCGGTGGTCTCGGTGGTGTCGCCGCCGTCGTCCCCCGTGCCTCCTCCGTCGTCGCCCGAGCAGGCGCCGACGAGCACGGCCAGCGCCACGGCCACGGGGACGGGCGCGAGCCGTCCGATCCCGGCTTGATGATTGCCCCCCATGCGGCGAACAGTACATGGGCGCGCGGGATCGGCGCGGGCACGGTCGGTCGCGCCAGGCTGGTGCGATGCGCTTCATCGTGTACGGAGCCGGCGCGGTCGGCGGAGTCATCGGGGGCCGCCTGTTCGAGGCGGGACACGACGTGACCCTCATCGCCCGGGGCGACCACCTTCGGGCCCTGCGGCGCGACGGGCTCACGCTCGCATCCCCGGACGGGACGGCCACCCTGCCCGTGCCGGCGGCGGCGGACCCGGGCGACGCCGCGCCCGGGGACGGCGACGTCGTGATCCTGACCACCAAGAGCCAGGACACCCCGGGCGCCCTGGAGGCCCTGGCCGCCAGCGCGCCGCCCGGCATCCGCCTGGTGTGCGGCCAGAACGGCGTTGAGAACGAGCGGCTGGCCCTGCGGCGGTTCCCCCACGTCTACGGCATGGTCGTGATGCTGCCCGCGACCCACCTCGAACCCGGGGTCGTCGTCACCCACGCCGCGGCGCCCACGACGGGGCTGCTGGACGTCGGCCGCTACCCCGCGGGGGTCGACGCCGCCGCCAGGGACATCGCCGCGGCGCTGGAGGGCGCCACCTTCGGCTCCGAGCCCCGGCCGGACATCATGCGCTGGAAGTACCGCAAGCTCGTCCTCAACCTCGGCAACGCCGTCGAGGCCGTCTGCGGCCGCGACGACCGGTCGAGGGCGCTGTACCGCCTGGTCCGGGACGAGGGCGAGGCGTGCCTGCGGGCGGCCGGCATCGATGTCGCCTCCGTCGACGACGACCGCGCCCGCCGCCGGGAGGGCCGGTTCGAGATCCGCCCGGTGCCGGGGTACGAGCGTGGGGGCGGGTCGTCGTGGCAGAGCCTGGCCCGCGGCCTCGGCCGCATCGAGACCGACTACCTCACCGGCGAGATCGTCCTGCTGGGCCGGCTGCACGGGG
>DASQUY010000614.1:0-7863 GCA_035641055.1 Acidimicrobiales bacterium
GCTGCTCGACTACGGCGCCGCCGGCGGCGAGGAGGCAGCGGTCTGCTGCGCCTTCGCCGCCGACGCCGTGGCCGACGTCGCCGGCCGGCTCTACGGGCGCGAGGCGGCGTGGGGCGTGGAGCCCACGGCCCTGGACGGCGCCCGGGCCTTCGTCGCCTTCCACCGGGACCCCGAGCGCCTGGCGGCGATCGACGGCCCCGGGCACCGGCACCTCGACGAGGACTTCGAGCTGGTGCGGGAGACCTTCGGGAGGTTCGCGGATGACCGGATCCGGCCGGTCGCCGAGCACGTGCACCGCCAGAACACCGACATCCCCGAGGACATCATCTCGGGCCTCGCCGAGCTCGGCGGCTTCGGGCTGTCGGTGCCCGAGGAATACGGCGGGTTCGCCGCCGGGGGCGAGAGCGACTACCTGGGCATGGTCGTCGCCACCGAAGAGCTGTCCCGGGGGTCGCTGGGCGTGGGCGGGTCGCTGATCACCCGGCCCGAGATCCTCACCCGGGCGCTGGTAGCCGGCGGCACGGAGGAGCAGAAGCGCGACTGGTTGCCGCGCCTGGCCAGCGGCGAGGCCATGGCGGCGGTGGCGGTGACCGAGCCCGACTTCGGCTCCGACGTTGCCGCCATCAAGACCACCGCCGCCCGCACGGACGGCGGCTGGCTGATCCGGGGCGTGAAGACCTGGTGCACGTTCGCCGCCCGGGCCGATGTGCTCATGCTGCTGGCCCGCACCGACCCCGACCGCTCGCGGGCCCACCGGGGGCTGTCGCTGTTCGTGGTGCCCAAGCCCCGAGGCGACGGGCACGGCTTCGCGCTCGCCCAGGAGCCCGGGGCCGACGGGGGTGCGCCAGGGGGCGGGCGCATGGAGGGCCGCCCGATCGACACCATCGGCTACCGGGGTATGCACTCCTACGAGATCGCCTTCGAGGACTGGTTCGTGACCGACGCCAACCTCGTGGGCGGTGAGGAGGGGCTGGGCCGGGGCTTCTACCTGCAGATGGCCGGGTTCGAGAACGGCCGGCTGCAGACGGCGGCCCGAGCCATCGGGCTCATGCAGGCGGCCTACGAAGACGCCCGCGAGTACGCCCGCGACCGGGTGGTGTTCGGCCAGCCCATCGCCGACTACCAGCTCACCCGGGCCAAGCTCGCCCGGATGGCCGTGACGATCCAGGCCGCCCGCCAGTTCGCCTACGCCGTGGCGCGGTTGATGGCCAAGGGCGAGGGGGCGCTGGAGGCGGCGATGGTCAAGGCCTACGTGTGCAAGGCCGCCGAGTGGGTGACCCGGGAGGCCATGCAGATCCACGGCGGCTACGGCTACGCCGAGGAGTACGCCGTGAGCCGCTACTTCGTCGACGCCCGGGTGCTGTCGATCTTCGAGGGGGCGGACGAGACCCTGTGCCTCAAGGTCATCGCCCGCCGCCTCGTTGAGGGGGCCCGGTAGGCCGCTAGAGGTACGCGTCCTCCCAGCACGGGTGGTCGGGCTCGGCGGGGCCGTCCGCGAGCAGGCACGGGTGGTGGCCCCTGTACACGTCGGTCTGGAAGTGCCACCCCGGCACGATCCAGGCGTGGACCATCCAGTAGTTGCCGAGGTAGACGGACGTGCCGTTATCCCCTGGCTGGCAGCGACCGTCTCGAATGACCAGGCCGGTGTCCCTCGAGATGCAGAGGTACTCGTGCGTGTGCCACCAGTCGTTGTCGCCGGCGAAGCCTTCCGGCGGGGCGGCGGGGCCGTTGTTCACGTACCAGCTCATCCCCACGAGCTTGGCGTCGGGCCCGTTACCGTCGTACTGGAGGAAGTTCGGCTGTTCGGGGTCGAAATCCCCCTGCAGCGGGTTCCCCAGAGCGTGGTGCGTCCCCATGCCCATTGCGTAGTTGACCGTCGCGTTCCAGCCGTCCGCCTCCGCCTCGCCCCGCGTCGGCCACTGCTGGGCGAACTCGAGCGCGGCGTCGAACTGCGCGGAGACCTCGAGGCAGTCCTCCCAGCTCAGAGGTCCCTTCACGATCCCCTGGTCCATGTAGTACTGCGAGCCGTGCGTGCCCTCACCACCGGTCGAGTTGCACCACCACGGACGAGTGTCCGGATTGTCTCTCTGGTGCTTCACGGCGAGCGGGTAGAAGCACCCGCTCAGCGCCAGGGACAGCGCGGCCACGCCGGCGGCGCCACGAACACGACCCCTCAGCACGGACGAAGCGATTCTCATCGACGTCCTCCCCCCTGCGTCTGCGGGGGCCACCGTATCCCTTGCGCCAGAGGATCATGCAAGGGCAGTGCAAGAACTCACCGTCCGCGGTGGCTAGCGTCCCGGTGATGGACGATTTCGAGGGCAAGGTCGCGGTGGTAACGGGGGCTGCGTCGGGCATCGGCCGGGCGCTGGCCACGCGGTTCGCCCGGGAAGGGATGCACGTTGTGCTCGCGGACGTGGACGGGGCGGCGCTGGACGAGGCGACCGGCGCGGTGGGCACCGAGCCCGGCGCCGGCGACGTGGCGGGGGTGGCCACCGACGTGCGCGACCCCGCGGCGGTGGACGCCCTGGCCGACGCCGCCTACGGGCGGTTCGGCGCCGTCCACGTGCTGTGCAACAACGCCGGGGTCGCGGTCGGGGGGATGGCCTGGACAGTGCCGGCCGACCGCTGGCGCTGGATCGTCGAGGTCAACCTGCTCGGCGTCGCCCACGGCATCCGCTCGTTCGTGCCCCGGATGATCGAGCAGGGCGAGGGGCACGTCGTCAACACGGCCTCGGCGGCGGGGCTGCTCACCAGCCCGATGATGGGCCCCTACACGGCCACCAAGCACGCCGTGGTGGCGCTGTCGGAGTCCCTGCACTTCGACCTGCAGGTCACCGGCGCCTCCCTGGGGGTGTCGGTGCTGTGCCCGGAGTTCGTGCGCACCAACATCGCCGACGCCGAGCGCGTGCGGCCCGACGACGTCGCCCCCGCCGAGGGGGCGACGAACTTCAGCGCGGACCAGATCCGCGGGTTCCTCGACGCCCTGGTCGACACCGGCATCGATCCCGCCGAGGTCGCGGAGCAGGTGGTCGACGCCGTCCGCACCGGCCGGTTCTGGATCCTGACCCACCCCACCACGCTGCCGGCGGTGCAGCGGCGCTGGGACGCCATCGCCAGCGACGGCCAGCCCGTCCTCTGGAACATCGCCGAGGGCTGACCCCCTGCGTGATCCAGCGTGATCAGAGGGACTCGATGGCGGCGGACAGCGCCAGGGTGCGGCGGGCCTGCTCGACGTGCAGGTTCTCGACCATGCGGCCGTCGACCGTGACCACGCCGCGGCCCTCGGCCTCGGCGGCCTCGAACGCCTGGATGATGCGGCGGGCCTGGTCGACCTCGTCGGCGGTCGGGGCGAAGACCCGGTTGCACGGTTCGACCTGGCTGGGGTGGATGAGCGTCTTGCCGTCGAAGCCCAGCTGGCGCCCCTGGACGCACTCGGCCTCGAACCCCTCGGCGTCGCCGATGTCGTTGTAGACGCCGTCGAGGATGACCTTGCCCGTGGCGCGGGCGGCGAGCAGGCACCGCCCGAGCGCCGCCAGCAGCGGCTGGCGGCCGGGGACGTGCTCGGCCTGCAGCTCCTTGGCCAGGTCGTTGGTGCCCATGACCAGCGCGCGCAGCCGCTCCGATGCGGCGCAGATCTCCTCGGCGTTCAGCACGGCTGCCGGGGTCTCGAGCATCGCCCACAGGGCCGTGCGCTCGGGCATGCCGGCGGCATCGAGCTCGTCCTCCAGCGCCCGCACGGCGTCGGCCGAGTCGACCTTGGGGACGACCACGCCCGCGGCTCCGGCCCCCGCCACGGCCCGCAGGTCGTCGTCGTGCCAGGGTGTGCCGGCGGCGTTGACCCGGATCGTCACCTCCCGCCGCCCGTAGCGGCCCGACGCCGCGGCCTCGCAGACCCGCTTCCGGGCCTCGGCCTTGGCGTCGGGAGCGACGGCGTCCTCCAGGTCGAGGATCAGGGCGTCGGCCGGCAGGGTCTCCGCCTTCGCCAGCGCCCGCTCGTTGGCGCCCGGCATGTACAGCACCGACCTCCGGGGGCGGACGGCGGCGCTCACGCCTCTCCCCCCGAGAGGCCGTAGGCGGCGGCGCGCTCCGGCTCGCGGGCGGCCAGCCGTTCGGCGAGCTCGAGGATCACCCGGCACTGCTTGACCGAGGCGTCGTCCTCCATCTTCCCGTCGAGCATGAGGGCGCCCGTGCCGTCGCCCATGGCCTCGACTACCCGGCGGGCGTGGGCCACGTCGGCGGGATCGGGGCTGAACACGCGCTTGGCGATGGGGACCTGGACAGGGTGCAGGCTCCAGGCGCCCACGCACCCGAGCAGGTAGGCGTTGCGGAACTGGTCCTCGCAGGCGACCGTGTCCTTGATGTCCCCGAACGGCCCGTAGTACGGCAACACGCCGTTGGCCACGCAGGCGTCGACCATGCGGGCGAGCGTGTAGTGCCACAGGTCCTGCTGGTACGTGGCCCGCTCGGCGTCGGGGTCGTCGGGGTCGGGGTCGCGGCGGACCAGGTAGCCGGGGTGGCCGCCGCCGACCCGGGTCGTCTTCATGCGCCGGTTGGCAGCGAGGTCGGCGGGGCCCAGCGACAGGCCCTGCATGCGGGGGCTGGCGGCGCAGATCTCCTCGACGTTGGCGACGCCGCGGGCCGTCTCGAGGATCGCGTGCACGAGCAGCGGCTCCCGCAGCCCGGCCCGGGCCTCGAGCTGGGCGAGCAGCCGGTCGACGTAGTGGATTTCCTCCGGGCCCTCGACCTTGGGGATCATGATCACGTCGACGGCCTCCCCCACCTCGGTGACGGCGGTCGTGAGGTCGTCGAGGCACCAGGGTGAGTCCAGAGCGTTGACCCGGGTCCACAGCTGGGCGTCGGGCGTGCTCCACTTCTTGCCCACCTCCACGAGGCCCGCCCGGGCCGCCTCCTTGTCGGCGGCCGGCACCCCGTCCTCGAGGTTGGCCAGCAGCACGTCGACGGTGGGGGCCAGCTCCGGCACCTTGGCGACCATCTTCGGGTTCGAGGCGGGAAAGAAGTGGATCACCCGTGACGGGCGGACCGGGATCTCACGCACGGGGGCCGGCGCCCCGACCGCGAGGGGCCGGAAGAAGTCCTTCGGGGAACGCATGGGCCCCCAAACTAGGCGAGGTCGGCGGGGAGGAGCTGCTCCGTGACGAGGCGCTCGAAGCGGGCGGGGGCGCCGTCGACGTAGGCCCGGCACAGGCGCAGGCCCTCGGTGTAGCAGTGGCTGTAGGCACGCCAGGTCGGGTCGGTGAGGAACGAGGCGAACTTCTCGGCCCGGTTGCGCGGGAGCAGCGCCCAGCGCTCGAGGTAGGCGACGACGTCGTCGACCGGCCGGCCGCCGTCGTGGAGGTGGATGGCGGCGTTCGACCGCACCCACGACAACGCCTCGGCCGCCTCGGCCACGGCCGCCGCCACTTGGGCGTCGTAGCGGATGCCGAGCGGGCGCAGGTGCTCGGCCACGGCGGGCTCGGGCCGGCGTCCGAGCACCACCTCGACGCCGAGGTCGGCCAAGCCCTCGGCCAGCGTGCACTGCGGGGTCCCGACGAGGAAGATCGTCTCCTCCAGCCACCGGCGCCGCCGGACGAGGCCGACCTCCTTGCGGGTGTGCTCGGTGTGGTGGCCGGGGTAGGCCTCGTGGGCCACGAGGTGACCCAGCGACAGCGACAGCACCGGCAGGTCGAGGTTGATGGCCACCCGGCTCCGCAGCCCGCCCTCGTAGTAGTTGAAGCCCGACCAGGGCTTGTCGGTCTCGAAGACCCACTCGACGTGCTCGCCGTCGGGCAGCCCGAAGAGCCGGTCCGTGCGCTGGCTCAGGTCGTCGGCCAGCGACCGGATGGCGGGCTCGAGCTTGTCGGGCGGCACGGCGTGGGCCTCCCGCCAGGCGATGTAACGCTCGCGCAGCGGCAGGCCGCCGTCCGCCGGCAGCGCCTCGTCCAGCTGGCGATGGGCGGCGGCGAACTCGTCCTCGGAGACGAGCGCCGGGCGGGCGCCGTAGCAGGCCTCGACCTCGTCCAGGTAGCCGACCGGCTCCCCCGCCAGCTTGCCGGCGCTCGTGTGAAGGCCCACCGCCTGGGCGCGGATCCAGCGGCGGCGCCCGGCGACGAGCTCGTCGGCGCCGGCGCCGGCGTCGAGGTCGGCCACCAGGCGGCCGGCGGCGACCGCCAGCTCGGCCGGCGGGTGCACGGGCTCGGCGTCGGCCCGGGCGGCGAGCTCGGGCGGGCCGTAGTAGGCGTCGACCAGCCCGTCGACGTGGCGCCCGAGGCGCAGCCCCAGCTCGAGGTAGCGCTCGACGACGTCGGTCAGCCCAGCTTCTCCCGGAGAAAGTCGAGCGTCTCCTGCCAGCAGGTCGCCGACGCCTCGGGGGCGTGGACCTCGGGGCGGGTGTCATTGAAGAAGGCGTGCTCGACGCCGGGCACGACGTGGAGGCTGGCGTCCACGCCCGCGGCCCGCATCCGCTCGCCGAGCTGCTCGGCCAGGTCCGGCGTGAAGAACCCGTCCTTCTCGGCGTAGTGCCCGAACACGGCGGCGTCCAGCGTCGACCAGTCGGGCTCGGAGTTGGGCCACGGAAACAGGCCGTACCACGGCACGGCGGCCTTCACCTTGTCCGGCCGCGTGCTGGCGAGCACGAGCGCCAGCCCGCCCCCCATGCAGAACCCGGTGACGCCCACCTCATCGGAGCCCGCCACCTCGGCGACCTTGTCGACCGCGCCCCCCATGTCCTTCGCCGCCTGCTCGATGTTCATGGCCATCATCAGCTTGCCGGCCTCGTCGGGCTCGGCGGCCGTCTGGCCGTGATAGAGGTCGGGCGCCAGCGCCACGAACCCCTCGGCGGCGAAGCGCTCGCACACGTCCTGGATGTGGGGCACGAGGCCCCACCACTCCTGGATCACCACCACCGGGATGCCGCGGCCCCCCTCTGGGGTGGCCAGGTACCCCCGCGCCGTGCTGCCGTTGCTCGGGAACTCGACGATCTCACCCATGGGGCCCGAAGCTAACGCGTTCTGGGTGCAGCTATGCGGCGTATGACCGCACAGCTGCACCCAGTTTGCGTCTTCCGTCAGTAGGCGCCCTCGAGCTTGCGGTGGTCCCAGGAGACGATGCGGTCGGGGTGCACGATCACGCCCACGCGCTTGGCGCCCATGCGCTCCACGATCGGCCGGACCTCCTCCGACCACTCGCCCGTGTAGCGCTCGTACACGTCGCGGCCGATCGCCATCCGGCGGGCGTCGTCGTGCACCAGCTCGGCGCGGCCCACCAGCTCGACACCCCGCAGCTCCTCGTAGGTCTCGCCGGCCTCGACCAGGCAGGTGATCTGCGGGTTCCGCTCGAGGTTCCGGATCTTCTGCGACTTCTCGTACGTCCAGAACGCCGGTGCCGGGCCTCCGTCGACGTCGACGAAGCCGTACCACATGGCGACGAGGTGGATCGTGCCGTCGTGGTTGATGGTGGCGACGTTCATGGTGTGGCGGCCACCGAGGAACTCGACCACCTCGTCGTGGGACATGCGGATCAGGTCGCGGCGCTTCATGGGGAGCATCCTGGCCGCAGCGACGTGGGCGTCACCAGCCGGAGGGCGGCCGCAGCAGCTCGGGCGGGCACGGGCACGGCAGCGAGCGGGGCTCGATCACCCGCTCGACGTGGTCGAGGGCGACCACCTCGGCCCCCGGGTCGGCGTCCCGCCCGACCCGCGCCGCCACGGCGTCGAACAGCGGCCCCGGGAGCCGGCGGCCGACCGCGAGCAGCACCCAGACCGCAGCGCCGGCGTCGCGCCCCTCGGCCAGCGCATCGCCCGTCCCCGGGAGGGAGAGCATCCGGTCGGGGCCGGCGGCGCCCGCCTCGACCACGAAGATCCCC
>DASQUY010000615.1:0-2971 GCA_035641055.1 Acidimicrobiales bacterium
TGTCGGCGGTGACGTCGGCGCCCGGGCGCCGGCGGCGTGGCGCTTCGCCCGGCTCAGCACCGTGTAGGCCTCGTTGAGCCGGGCCGCCGCCCGGTCGGTTCCGCCCGCCCGGTCGGGATGGGCGCCACGGATGAGGCGGCGGTAGGCGGCACGCACCTCCTCCCAGCGGTCGCCCTCGGCGACCCCCAGCACCGTGCGAGCCTCGTGCACGTCCATGCGGGTCAGGTTGGCGCCAGGAAGGCGGCGAGCAACGCCTGGTAGCGGGCGGGGTCGTGGCTGCCGGCGTGCTCCCGAGCGGCGTGCATGGCGAGCTGCGCCATGCCGACGTCGACGGTGGTGATGCCGAGTCGGGCGGCGGTCAGCGGGCCGATGGTCGACCCACAGGGCAGATCGCTGCGCATGGCGAACCGCTGCAGCGGGACGCTGGCCTGCTCGGCCGCCACCGCCACCAGGGCGCTGCCGGGGGCGTCGGTGGCGTAGCGGACGTTGGCGTTGACCTTGAGCACCGGTCCGCCGTTCAGCTCCACCTGGTGCTGAGGGTCATGGCGGTCGGCGTAGTTGGGGTGCGTGGCGTGCGCCATGTCGGCCGACAGGCAGGCGGAACGGGCGAGCGAGCGGTGGAACGCCTCACGGTCGCCGCCGCGCGCGAGCACGATCCGCTCGAGCACGCTGGGCAGGAGCGACGACGACGCCCCGCGCTCCGACGTCGACCCGATCTCCTCGTGGTCGAACAGGCACACGACCGGCACCGGTCGATCGCCAGTGCCGTCCGGGCCACCGTCGGCGGCCAGCGACTGGGTCACGTCGCTCATCGCCTCAACCGCCGCCCAGCACGAGGCCAGGTTGTCGAGCCGGCCCGACCCGACGAGCTCGTCGTCGGACCCGACCAGCGCGCCGGGCGCCAGGTCGTGGAGCATGAGATCCCAGGCGAAGACGTCGTCGGGGGCCACCCCCAGCTCCTTGGCCACGAACGCCCGGAAGTCCCCGTCGCCCCCCACCCCCCAGATGGGCGTGAGATGGTGCTGGGCGTCGACGACCAGGCCCTTCTGGGTCACCTCCCGGTCGAGGTGGATGGCCAGCTGCGGGATGCAGCACACCGGCCGGTCGATGCGCAGCAGGCGCACGGTGCTGCCGGCCCCGTCGCGGCGGACCGCCACCCGGCCGGACAGCCCGAGGTCCCGGTCGAGCCAGCTGTTGAGCAGCACACCTCCGTAGGCCTCGACGCCCAGCTGGCGGACGCCGGCCCGCACCAGGTCGGGCTGTGGCTTGATGCGCAGGTTGGGGCTGTCGGTGTGGGCCCCCACGATGCGGAAGCCGTCGTGCGGCTGGTGGTGCGGCGAGGTGACCCAGGCGACCAGGCTGGCGCCGCGCACGATGAACCAGCCCCCGGGCTCACCGGGCCAGGCGGCGTCCTCGGCGAGCCGGGTGAAGCCGGCCTCGCCGAGCATCGCCGCTGCGGTGGCGCATGCGTGGTACGGCGACGGCGAGGCGTCGCAGAAGGCAAGCATCCGCCGGGCGGCGTCGAGATCGGGCGGGTCGTCGGAGATGTCCATAGACCTACCATTCTGGGTGCAGCTGTGCGGCATATGACCGTATAGCTGCACCCAGTTCGCACTTCGGGCCGATTCGCACGACGCATCGCGCGGCAACGAACATCGGCCAGTGGCCGGCCCGGTACTCGACCTCGTCATCGTCCACCTCCGGCGACCCGACGACGCCGCGAGGACGGCCGGCCTGTTCCTCGACCAGGGCGTGCCCGCGCGGGTGCTGGTGGTCGACAACGGGTCGAGCGAGGCCGACGTGGCGCGCCTGCGTGCGTTCCTGCCTCCGGGCGTGGAGGTGCTCGAGCTGGGCGCCAACCGCGGGTTCGGCCCCGGGGCCAACGCCGGCTTCCGCTGGTTCCTGGCCCGCGGGGCGGCGCCGTGGCTCGGGGTGGCGCCGCACGACGCCGAGCCCCGGCCCGGCTGCCTGAGCCGCCTGCTCGACGAGGTCGGCACTCGGCCCCGCGCCGGGCTGGCGTCCGCGGACGTGGGCGACGGCGTGACGCCGACGCTCGACCGGTACTTCGGGGCGATCCCCGCCGCCGCCACCGTCGCCAACGGCTGGGAGCCGGCTGGCTACCCGCACGGCACGCTGATGGTCGCCCGCCGCCACTGCCTGCAGCACGTGGGGCTCTTCGACGAGCGCTACTTCGCCTACTGCGAGGAGGCCGAGCTGGCGCTGCGGGCTCGCGAGGCCGGCTGGGAGGTCGGCGTGGTCCGGGGCGCCGAGGTGCGGAACCGGGACATCGGCTCCCCGACCGCCGTGGTCGACTACCTGCAGCTCCGCAACACGCTGCTCATGGTGCGGGAGCACTCCGGGCATTACCACGCCGCGATCCGGCTGCTCATGGCCCTGGGGCAGGTCGCCGCCGGCCTGGTGGCACCCTCGCGGCGCGGGCCCTACTGGTCGCCGCGCGCCCGGCTGCGGGCGATCGCCGACCACCTCTGCCGCCGCTACGGCCCCCCGCCGTCCAGACTCACGCCCGACGACAACACGTAAGAGGGAGCCGCCTCAGAGGGTGCGGCCGAGGCGGCGCCGGAGGCGGCCGTGGGCGTCCTCGAAGCCGGGCAGGGGCTCCTGCAGCGTGAGGCCCAGCTCGGTGACCCGGGCGCCGACCAGCTCCTCGACGTCGGCCCAGTCGCGGGCGCGGGGCCCGTCAACGTCGCGGTTGTAGGGCTGGTCGAACACGATGACGTGCGCCCCCGTCTCGCGGAGGGCGATCACGTTGTGGGGAGCGTCCTCCACGTAGCAATCGGCCTCGACCTGGGGTTTGGCGCCGAGGAAGCACAGGTCCCGGTAGGGGATGTTCATGGCGTCGAGCCAGCCGCCGTGGTTCGGTCAATCCTGAAACGCGAGACGGAGCCCGCGGCGTGGCCAGTGGCACGAGATGAGTCGCCCGGTCATCGACGCCGTCACGAACGCAGTCCGA
>DASQUY010000616.1:0-2556 GCA_035641055.1 Acidimicrobiales bacterium
GGCGGTGGCCACAAGCAGCGCTACCGGGTCGTCGACTTCCGACGCAACAAGGACGGCGTGCCCGCCGTCGCGGCCGCCATCGAGTACGACCCCAACCGGTCGTGCCGCATCGCCCTGCTGCATTACCTCGACGGCGAGAAGCGCTACATCCTGGCGCCCCGCGACGTGAAGGTCGGCAGCGTGCTGCAGTCGGGCCACGGTTCCGAGATCCGGCCGGGCAACGCCCTGCCCCTGCGCTACATCCCGGTCGGCACCACCGTGCACAACGTCGAGCTCAAGCCCGGCGCCGGCGGGAAGATGGCCCGGTCGGCCGGTTCCTCGGTCGTGCTGCTGGCCAAGGAGGGCGCCTACGCCACCCTGCGCCTCCCCTCAACCGAGATGCGGCGCGTGGCCCTCGACTGCCGGGCGACGGTGGGCGAGGTGGGCAACCCCGAGCACGAGCTCGTCAAGCAGGGCAAGGCCGGCCGCAACCGCTGGAGGGGCGTGCGCCCGCAGACCCGTGGCGTGGTCATGAACCCGGTCGACCACCCGCTCGGCGGCGGTGAGGGCAGGTCGTCGGGTGGGCGCCACCCGACCTCGCCATGGGGCAAGAAGGAAGGCCGCACCCGACCCAAGAACAAGCCGTCCGACAAGCTGATCGTGCGCCGGCGCCGCAAGCGCGGCGCACGGAGGTGACCTCCATGCCCCGATCGCTCAAGAAGGGCCCCTTCGTCGACGACCACCTCCTCCGCAAGGTGGACGAGCTCAACAGCAAGGGCGAGAAGAAGGTCATCAAGACCTGGTCGCGCCGCTCGACGATCATCCCCGACATGGTGGGCCACACCATCGCCGTGCACGACGGGCGCAAGCACATCCCGGTGTACGTCACCGAGTCGATGGTGGGTCACAAGCTCGGCGAGTTCGCTCCGACGCGCACGTTCCGCTACCACGCCGGCCAGGAGCGGAGCGCCCGGGGGAGGCGCTAGGCGATGGTTGCGACCAGGACCAACGAGCTCCCCGGCACCCGGGCCGTGCTGCGCTACGCCCGGTTCTCGGCCACCAAGGTGCGCCCCGTCCTCGACCTCATCCGGGGGTTGCCGGTAGACGAGGCGATGGACCTGCTGCGCTTCACCGAGCGCGGGTCCAGCCCGGTCATCACCAAGCTGCTGGCGTCGGCGATCTCGAACGCCGAGCACAACGACGAGCTCGACGGCGACAGCCTGTACGTCGCCGCCTGTTACGCCGACGAGGCCACGACGCTCAAGCGGTGGCGGCCCCGGGCCCGAGGACGGGCGACCCGCATCCGCAAGCGCACCTGCCACATCACGATCATCGTCGGCCCCATGCCCGAGGAGATGGTCGCCCGGATCGAGGTCCGCCAGGCCGCCGGCGGTGCTCGAGGGCGGGGCCGGGCGCGCCGGGCGCAGGAGGCCCGCCGGGCCCGCGTCGCCCGCAGCCGCGGCGAGACGGTGCCGGCCGAAGAGCCCGAGGAGCCCGAGGACGTCGAGGACCTCGAAGAGCTCGAAGACGAGCTGCTGGAAGAGGCCGACGACCTCGATGACGAGCTGCTCGAGGAAGCCGAAGAGGACGAGGAACCGTCAGCGGACGAGCCGCGCACCGACGAGGCGACCGACACCAGCGACGACGAGTCTCCCGACGAGAACGGGACCACCGAGGACGACCCCAACGACGAGAAGGACGAGGCGTAGCCGTGCACGAGCTTGATCAAGAGACGCGAGGCCTTACATGTGCCGAGCGAGGCGACGCCGAAGGCGGAGCTTCGAGCGAGGCAAGATAATGGGTCAGAAGGTCAACCCCTACGGCTTCCGGCTCGGCGTCACGACCGACTGGAAGTCCCGCTGGTTCGCCGACCGCGACGAGTACAGCGACAACGTCATCCAGGATTGGAAGATCCGCGACTACCTGATGGGTGAGCTGCCGCACGCCGCCATCAGCCGGGTCGAGATCGAGCGCACCCGCGACCGGCTGCGCATCGACGTCCACACCGCCCGCCCGGGCATCGTCATCGGACGCCGGGGCAGCGAGGCCGACCGCCTGCGGGCCGACCTGGCCAAGATCACCGGCAACCCCAAGGTGCAGCTCAACATCCAGGAGATCAAGCAACCCGAGCTCGACGCCGCCCTCATCGCTCAGGGCGTGGCCGACCAGCTCTCCGCCCGCGTGGCCTTCCGCCGGGCGATGAAGCGCGCCGTCCAGAACGCCCTGAAGGCCGGCGCCCGCGGCATCCAGGTGCAGTGCTCGGGCCGGCTGGGGGGCAGCGAGATGGCGCGCACCGAGAGCTACCTGGAGGGTCGGGTGCCCCGCCACACGCTGCGCGCCGACATCGACTACGGCTTCCGCGAAGCTCGCACCACCGCCGGCCGGATCGGTGTGAAGGTGTGGCTGTACAAGGGCGACGTGCTGCCCTACAAGGCGCTCAGCGAGGACAAGATCTCCCGCGAGGCCGCCATGGCCGTCGGCGAGACCTCGGGCGGTGCCGCGGCGCCGCGCCGCGTCGTGTCGTCGTCGGCTGCCGCTCGCCGTCGTCCCGAGGGCGCGGGCGACGCGGACGCGCCG